>JBKJTX010000365.1:0-6524 GCA_046590315.1 Ramlibacter sp.
CTGAACGCTGCCGGGTAAGCCGTCAACAATGCGGCTACTCCTGCGACTGCCGCCCACATCAGAACCTGGTCGCCGGCGATCACGCCAAAGGTTGCGGCCAAGCCGCCCCGAATTCCACCCTTGCTGGTCGAGGTGATGAGCGCCAAATTGCCGGGGCCGGGGATAGCCAAGAAAATAATGATGGCAGCAACAAATGCACCATAGTCTGCAACGCCAAACATGAATATCCCCCGGAATCGGAAGGCCGAGTTTACGTTAGGAGCCAGCGCGTTTGAGCCAGACGAGGCAGCGCTCCGCCTCCAAACCGGGCACTTTCAACTGTTCCACGTGAAACATACGTGCCGATGGGGGCAGGGCGGCGATCTCCTCATCCGGACGTCTGCCTTTCATCGCCATCCAGACGCCGTCCTGAGCGAGCGCGCCTGAAGACCAGGTGACGAAATCCGAGAGCGAGGCAAATGCCCGCGAAGCAACTACGTCGTACGGTCCGGTCAAGCTTTCAACTCGGCTGTGGAGGCCGAGCAGGGTTGGCACCCCTAGCGTGGCCGCAACCTGTTGGATAAAAGCCGCCTTTTTTGCGACTGTGTCCACGCAATGCACCTTGATCTCGGGGCAGCAGATCGCAATGACGACTCCCGGCAAACCGGCGCCCGAGCCGACGTCAAGCATCTGCGAAGGCGCGCCTGCCGTATGGCGCCGCAAAGGCAGGATGATGGCCAAGCTGTCGAGCAAGTGATGGGTCAGGATTTCCGCCGAGCCTTTGAGCGCAGTGAGGTTGTAGACCTTGGACCACTTTTGGATGAGCTCCAGATAGGCCAGCAGCTGCTTCACTTGCTCGTCCGACAGGTCCAATCCCAGTTCGAGCGCGCCTCGTCGAAGCCCCACTTCCAGATCGGCACCCATCAAACAGGGGTCGGGTCGACCGCAGTTTCGGCGGTGAAGCCCTTGAATCGAGTCTTCTTCAGGTGAACCAAAAGTAGGGAGATGGCCGCGGGGGTGACGCCGGAGATGCGAGACGCCAATCCCAGGGTCTCGGGCCGGTGCTTGTTGAGCTTTTGGCGAACCTCGAAGGACAAGGCGGTGACCTGCATGTAATCCAAATCGGCCGGCAATGTCAGGTTTTCGTAGTGAACCGCGCGCTCGACTTCGTCCTTTTGCCGTTCGATATAGCCCGAGTACTTGGAGGAGACCTCAATTTGCTCGACGACAGACCCAAAAAGCTCGCCTAAAGCCTCGACTGAGACGTCGGTGCTGGCGTAGACGCCGGCAGCGAGGGACATCAGATCGGCATAGCTGATATTGGGGCGACGCAGCAGGTCGGCCAAGTTGTATTCGTGGTCGATGGCCTTGCCGAGTACCCGCTCGGACTCGGCCGCGGGCAAATTGCGCGGATTGACCCAGATGCTCCGCAAGCGCTGTGTTTCACGTGAAACAGCGTCGCGCTTGCGGTTGAAGGCGCGCCAGCGCGCGTCGTCGACCAGCCCCATCTGCCGGCCGGCTTCTGTCAGGCGCATGTCTGCGTTGTCCTCGCGCAGCTGGAGTCGGAACTCAGCCCGGCTGGTGAACATCCGATAGGGCTCCGTCACGCCCTTGCTGATGAGATCGTCTACCAGCACGCCAAGGTAGGCTTCGTCCCGCCGCGGCAGCCATGGCTCCTTGCCCTGGCACTGCAGCGCGGCATTGACCCCTGCAAACAATCCCTGCGCTGCCGCCTCTTCATATCCCGTGGTTCCGTTGATCTGTCCGGCGAAGAACAGGCCCCCAATCGACCTGGTCTCAAAACTGCTCTTTAGCGCGCGCGGGTCAAAGTAGTCGTACTCAATGGCATAACCCGGCCGCAGGATGTGGGCGTTGCTGAGTCCCGCCATCGAGCGGACCAGCTCGTACTGAACGTCGAAAGGCAGACTGGTCGAAATACCGTTGGGGTAGTACTCGTTGGTCGTGAGGCCTTCGGGCTCCAGGAATATCTGGTGGCTTGACTTGTCGGCGAACCGGTTGATCTTGTCTTCGACGCTCGGACAGTAGCGTGGCCCCACACCCTCGATCTTGCCCGTGAACATGGGGCTGCGATCGAATCCGGAGCGAATGATCTCGTGCGTGCGCTCATTGGTATGGGTGATCCAACAAGGCATCTGCGCGGGGTGCATGGAGGCGCGGCCCATGAAGCTGAACACCGGCATAGGGGTGGTGGCCGGCACCCCGGGCGCGGAAGACATGCCGTCGCCGGGCTGCTCCTCGCACTGGGAGAAGTCGATGGTCCTGCCGTCCAGGCGCGGCGGCGTTCCCGTTTTAAGCCGGCCTTGAGGCAGCTTCAGTTCTTTCAAACGTGCGGAGAGCGACACAGCAGGCGGGTCGCCCGCACGGCCGGCCTGGTAATTGTTGAGACCGACATGGATGCGTCCGTCCAAGAACGTGCCCGCTGTGAGAACCACAGTCCTTGAACTGAAGCGAATGCCAACTTGCGTCACAGCCCCCGTCACGCGGTCACCTTCGACCACGAGGTCGTCCACCGCTTGCTGGAAGAGCGTCAGGTTGGGCTGGTTTTCGAGGCGGCGGCGGATTGCCGCCTTGTAGAGAATGCGATCGGCCTGGGCGCGGGTTGCACGCACAGCCGGTCCTTTTGAACTGTTCAGGATGCGAAACTGAATGCCGGCTTCGTCGGTAGCGATGGCCATCGCCCCGCCCAACGCATCGACCTCCTTCACCAGATGCCCCTTGCCGATGCCGCCGATCGACGGGTTGCAACTCATCTGCCCGAGGGTCTCGATGTTGTGTGTGAGCAGCAGCGTTTTGCAGCCCATGCGCGCCGAGGCGAGGGCGGCCTCGGTCCCGGCGTGGCCGCCGCCGACCACGATGACGTCGAATTCCTGGGGGTAGAGCATGGGGGCCATAAGCAAAGACCTTGGGGGTCGATTTTACGAGGTGGAACCGGCCGCCCGCCTGGGTCAGAATGGCGGCTTGAATCCCGACCGCCGGAACCTGCAACTCGTCGTCGACAATTTGATTTGCGCCGTGCTGCGAGGCGAGCGACCGGTTTGGCCCGGCGACGAGCAGGACCTCGCTTCGCTATTCCTAGCGCGCGCAAACCACCACGGCGTCGTGCCACTGCTGAACATCCACCTCGCTGGGGTGCCATGGCCCGCCGCGGTCGGGCAAGCCTGCCGAAATCAAGCTCGCGCGCTGGCCATGTGGGAACTGCGCCACCAGCAAGTTCTGGCGGAAATGCTGGTCGCCGCAGCGGCCGTTGGATTGGTGCCCATTTTGATCAAGGGCACCGCCTTAGCGTATTCAATCTATGCAGATCCCTCTTTGCGAAGCCGTGCAGACACCGACCTGTTGGTCCCAGAAACGTCGCAGCAACAGGCCCATGCGCTGCTGGTGGCCCTGGGTTATCGGTGCGTCGAAGGCGTGCCCAGCTACCAGGCGAGCTACACCATGAACGCGGACGACGGGACCCGTCACACGCTGGA
Organism: Ramlibacter sp.; assembly: GCA_046590315.1. GTDB lineage: Bacteria > Pseudomonadota > Gammaproteobacteria > Burkholderiales > Burkholderiaceae_C > Ramlibacter. The sequence goes on from JBKJTX010000365.1 coordinate 3,471, forward strand.
CCTGCATTGGAAGATAAACAATTCCGAACTGCTCTCAGACTTGTTTCACTACGATGAACTGCGCAAACACGCAGAACCCTTGCCCAAACTTTGCTCGCAGGCCATCGGCGCGTCGCTCATGCACGCTCTATTGCTTGCCTGCATGCACCGGGCAACGCACAAGCAAAATCCCTATCACTCGAACGGAACCGAGCACCACGATCCCGATCGGATGATTTGGCTCTATGACGTCCATCTGCTTTCCGGCCGTTTGTCGGCGGCCGACTGGCAGGCCTTTGTGGCCGCAGCCTCCGAGAAGGGGTTGCGCGCCGTCTGCCTCGAAGGCATGCAGAGGGCGGCTGCGGTGTTCGGGACACTCTATCCCCAAGACGTCATCCCCTCGCTGGCTTCCGCTTCGGGAGAAGCACCCGAGCGCTACCTGAATGCCAGCGGCCTCAAGCAGCAATGGATCGATCTGCAAGCGCTCGGCTCTCTCGGCGCCCAGGTCCGCTGGATTTCTGCCCAGCTCATTCCGCCAGCGAAGTACATGCGCCTGAAATACGCGGACTCACGATTTCAGTGGTTGCCGTGGCTGTACCTGCGGCGTGCCATGGGCGGTGTCCTCAAGAGGACGACAGGGCACTAGGCCGATTGCGCCAGTGCAGGAATTTGAAACAGCCGCGCCCAATTCGCTGGGTTCACAAGATCGGCAGTACCGCGCGGGATGAAGTGGAAGAACAGCAAGTCGCAAGACCGATCAGGCCCCTCTCCCGGCATCGGGTCGCGGTAGTGCCACTGACTGCTACCGGCGAACACCACCGCTTCGCCGGGCTTCAGCGTGTGCGTGGTGAACGCGTCGCCCACACCCACCTTGATGGCCGCTTGCCAATCCCCCTCGAATGAGTCCGCCACCGGCCAGGGAACAACGGGGCTGAAGTGTATTGGCCAGGGGTCGGTCTGATCGATACACAAGTCCACCGTCCACTTTGCCTGAGGTGCGTCCATATGGATCGGACACACTCCTTCGGGGCCGTAGAGGCTCAAAAAATTGTAGGAACCTTCAACCGGCTCGCCGACCGCTTCCCCGACCAACTCGACCAAGCTGTCCTGCAGTTGATTGAAATAGGTGTGGTCGTGGACCACGAAGCGCTTGAAGGACCGCGCCTCATGCAACTCCAGCTGCTGGGGCATCAACGTCGCCACGACCCGACGAATTTCCGCCAGGGTGGCGTCGTCGAACAGCGGCGAAAACTTCCTCACGCGGAAATCAGCATGCGTGCGGAACACATCGAAGGCCCGTTTGAACTCGTCCAACCTGTGCGGCGCCGACTCGCGCACGATTCGCTGCGCCTTCTCAAACGCACTGAGCCACAGCGAGTCATACCACGGGTATTCAACTCCTGATGATCGCCGCCGTCCCATGTCGGGTCCCATGTGCGTGTCAGGCGACGGGCCGGGATTGCGCCCGCGCCCAAAGGCCAACGGCTACCACGATCCCGATCCCAATGGCGGTGGGGACGAACGGCTGACCGGTGACGAACACGGCCCGCAGCGCGCTCTCAGGCACGGTCGATGTTGCGCACATGTGCCATGTATAGCACGCCAAGTGAAGCAAGCCGAAGGCCATGACCGAGGCCAACGACGAAAGCGCAATCGCCAATCCACCTGCGAGAACGATTGCGCACGCCTGCGTCGAGCGCGACCACTTGAACGGAATGCTCCGCAAGGCCACCATCAACAACGCCGGCGCAAGAAAGTGCATGCCGGGTACCAGGAAGATCGCGATGGCCCGCCCGACACGGTCCAGCATCGGCGGTGCGGGCATGAACAACGCGCGGGCGCCGAAATACGACGACAGGGTTCCGGCGACCAACACCGCCAGAACCACAACGACGCCGACTCGCACGCTATGCCGGTCTCTGAACATGTTCCACCCAGATCACGCCACCCATTTGAAGCGCGGTCAGGAAAGTGATGAACTGCACGCGATCCGCGCCAGCACCGAGCAATCGACTGAGCTCTTCGACCGATTTGCTGCTCTCATTGCCGAGCGCTTCAAGTGCGGGCTGAAACCCCATCGGGCATTCCCATTGCGTACCGTTGGCGTAGAACCTCGCGACCTTGGCGCTTCCCGATACCGCGAGGCCATGGTTGATTGCCAGGCGAACGCAGCTTTTCGGTGTGATGAGTGAGCGCGCATCTACGGGAGAGGAGGGAAAGCCGAACCCGGTTGGAGGTCCAACTTGTGCCTCCCACTCGGACAGGAATTCATCGAAGCGCCCGTCGTTCAGCTCCGCCGTGATCAGTTCGCGCACTCGTCCCAGGTACACCGCACGTTCGCCCGGCGCTGCCAGATGGGGCACATTTTTGCGAATCTCCGGATGGTGCTTCAACCGTTGGGAAAGCCATTCAAGGAGGTCGGGGCCGGCCGCCGGTACCACGGTCACAGTCAAGTGCAGGCTGGGTTCATCCAGGCCGGACGCGACATGCCACCACCCACGCGGCAGATAGATCGCTTCGCCTTGACACAACAATCCCTCCCAGATGGGCGAGCTGGTCGGCTTGGGCGGCTTCTCAGTGTCGTCGCCCAGCGGATGAAGCCGAGTCGGCTCATAGACCTGCCACCGCTTGCGGCCGGCGAGTTGCAGGATGAAGGTGTCCTGCCGGTCCCAATGCAGGTCAAAACCCTTCTGGGTGCGCCAGGCGGCATACGCGTTGACCACGGTATCGGCGCGCAGCGCTTGCTCGAAAGACCGGGCCAGATCGGCAACGCGTGGCGCATGCTCGTGCACCGAGTCCAGGATCAGCGTCGCGCCATCGCCAAGGCAGTTCGCGAGCGATCCGGGGCGAAGGCGTTGACCGCGCCGGCCGGCCACCGCGTACAGTTTCGGATCGACGGGCTTGGTGTCCCGAACCAGTTTGAGCCGGGACGCATCGAAGGGATGCCGACACAAGATCGCGTCAAGCTCGGTCCAAGGCAGCAAGTCCGTAAAACGCGCGGAAGGGCCGGCCCAATGACAGAACTTCTGGTCCCAGTAGGTCGCGAGAAAGGCCTCGCGGCCGAGAGGCGCTACT
>JBKJTX010000450.1:0-6669 GCA_046590315.1 Ramlibacter sp.
CGCCTGGCGATTACGAGCGAAGGTGAAGCCGTCACCGCGACGCTGCGCTGGGACAGCGAGCGGGGTGGCACGGCAGACGGGCGCGTGACCACCCGCCTCGTACGCTTGGGCGGCGGCTGGCAGTGGCCCGACGCAGCGCCCTTGTCGGGGTCACTGCGCGCGCAGTTGCCGCGCATCGGGGTGTGGTCGCTGCTCGCGCCGCCGGGCTGGCGCTTGCGCGGCTCGCTAGGGGCGAACGTCGCTATCGCGGGCACCAAAGGCGATCCGCAGGCCACGGGAACGCTTGTCGCAGACGATCTGGCGCTGCGCTCGGTGGTCGATGGCATCGAGTTGCAGGGTGGGCGTTTGCGCGCGCGTGTGGAAGGACGCCGCGTGCTCATCGACGAGTTCCTTCTGCGCGGGCCGGGTGCCAATGGCGGCACCGTGTCGGCAACGGGTGAAGGCAACTGGACCGCGTCGGGCCCGCAGGCGCGTATGACGGCGGAGGTCAACCGGCTGCGCGCGAGCATCCGCTCGGATCGCCAAATGACCGTGTCAGGCACGGTCGCGGCGCGGCGCGATGCGTCGGGCACGGCGATCAACGGCAATCTCAAGGTGGACCAGGCGCTGATCGTGCTGCCGGAAGAAAGCACGCCCAAGCTCGGTGACGATGTGGTCGTGCGCGGCGCGGGCGGTCCGATCACCAAGGTCGAGGAACGCGCCACGGCGCAGGCCGCCAAGCCGCCATCGCACCGATTGCAGCTTGACGTGGCCGTTGACCTGGGCGGCGACTTTCGGGTGCAGGGCTTGGGCATCGATACGCACCTGCGCGGAACGCTGGCGCTCACCGGACAATCGATGGCGAGCCCGCGCATCGTGGGAACAATCAACGCGACCGGTGGTGAATACCGAGCCTACGGCCAGCGGCTGGACATCGAGCGCGGGGTCATTCGCTTCACCGGCGCTGTCGACAACCCGTCGCTGGACATCCTCGCCATCCGGCCGAACATGATCCAGCGCGTGGGCGTGCAAGTCACTGGCAATGCACTCGCGCCCTATGTTCGCCTGTACGCCGAGCCCGACATGCCCGACGTTGAGAAGCTGGGCTGGCTGGTGACGGGCCGTGCGTCGGCCGCCACCGGCGCGGAGGCGGCGCTGATTCAGCAGGCCGCGCTCGCCCTTCTTTCCGCGCGGTCCGGTGGCGGAAAGAAAGGCATCGCGGCGGCACTTGGATTGGACGAACTCTCGTTCAAGCGCGACGGCGCCGATGGACCCGCCATCACACTGGGCAAGCGCTTCGGGCGCAATTTCTACGCAGCGTACGAACGCAGCTTGTCGGGCGCGCTGGGCACGCTCTTCATCTTCTACGACCTGACGCGCCGGGTCACCGTGCGGGCAGAGGCAGGCGAGCGCACGGCGGTCGATCTGATCTTCACGCTCACGTTCAACTAGCCAAAGAGCACGGCCTAGAACTCGTATTCAGTCTGCAGTCGCAGCGTGTTGCGCGGCGCGCCATGGGTGAGCCCAATCAGTAGCGCCGCGTTGTACTTGATTACCTGCTTTTGCCCGACACGAACCTTGCCGAAGATGGCCGGGCCGGCGCGATGCGACTGGTCCGAGTGCGGCTCCCAATGATTCCACGGACCGAAGTCGCCGAATCCCTGCGCACCGAACTCGAACTCGGGCCGCCACCGATACTTCACCTGCCATTGATACCCGAGTTCGGCTTTTTGCGCGGTGCTCGCACGAATGTGCTTTTCCACAAGGAGGTTGAGGTTGGCCTGCACGTTGGATCCGATGTCGGCTTGAAACAGCGGGCCCCAACGGTATTCATAGCCTTCGCTGCGATCCTTGGGCCGCTCGATTTCGATCAGGAAGCCGACGTCCACTGGGTACTTGCCGGTTCCGGTGAGCTGGAATTTGTTCTCCCATTCCCACGCGTCGAACGCGTGTCGTGCGCCGGGCTCCTTGTGCCACTTGGCGTAAAACTCGGTAAACCACCAGCGGTTCACGCCTAGGCCGAACCCCAGCGAGTACTGGCTCTCGCGCGTGCCATCGCGCAGCTTGGCCGTGCCCGCCTTGAAGTCGATCTCTCTCTCGCCCTCTTCGACGATGGGGCTGTAGACGTAGTCCGAGGCGCCCGCCAATGAAACGGTGGGCAAGCACAGGCAGGACAAGGCAAGGGCGGCCATCGCCCCCGCTGTGACAGCGGTTCGCATAAAAACTCCAGGGAGGTTGAGAAGAGGGAGAAGCGCGAGAGCGGCGGCTTGTCGCTAGGGCGAGGAAGCGCGTGGGCGCAGCACGCGTGTGCCGGCGTAGATCAGAGCAAGAACTGCGACGTATGAAACCAGCTGCGCCGCCGAGGGTCTGGCGTCATAGCCGACCAGCGCGTGCAGCAAGGTGCCGAGCGCGGAGTCCGGCGCCAGCGCCGCCGAGGTGTCCCAAAGCGGTGACGTCCAGCGCTCGATGAATCCCGCCTGCGCCAGCGACTTGACCAACTGGCTTGCGATCGAGCCAGCAAGTATGGCGATCAGCGCATTGGTCGCGGTGAACACATGGCGCGCCGGAATGCGCGTCAAGCCCCCGTAGATCAGCCAACCCGCGGCCACGCCAAGCCCGAGCCCCGCGATGCAGGCGATCAAGATTTCTCCTGTGCTCGTTCCGGTGGAGCCGGTGAGCGCGCCGCTAACAAAGAGGACAGTCTCGGCGCCTTCGCGCAGCACCGCCAGCGCGACGGCCGTGAGCAGCGCCCAGGGTTTGCGCGCGCCTTGCCCGACAGACGTGCCCAGTTCGCGCGCCTGCACCGCCATTTCTTTAGCGTGCGACGCAACCCAGATGCAATGCCACAGCAGCATCGTGAGTGCAACGGATAACACGGCGATGTTGATGACGTCCTGGCCCAGGCCGTCGAACCAGCCGCTGATGCGCTGCGCCATCAGCGCCAACGCCATCGCGCCCAGCACGCCGATGCCCACGCCGCCTGCGAGCCAGCGCCCGCGACCGTCCAACTGGCGTGTGGCCGCGGCGACGATGCCGATAAACAGCGCCGCCTCGAGCGACTCCCGGAAGACGATGAGGGCGGCAGCGAACATGGCGCTGTGCTTCTATTCGGCAACCACGGCGCCCTTGGCCGTGGCTTCGTTGTATTCGCCGAAGAACGTGTAGCGACCGGGCTTGAGCGGGCCGATGAAGATCGAGGCCTTGGCACCCCCAGGGATGACCTTTTCACGGTTGAGGCTGTGGCTCTCGAATTCCTCGGGCGTGCTGTCCTGGTTGTGGACGACGAGCTTGATCCGCTGGCCGGCCGGCACTTTGAGCTCCGTCGGCTCAAACCGATGGTTCTTGATGACGAGCGTGACCTCGGGCTCGCCAGCGGCCACGGCGCTCAGGCAGAAGAAGAGACTGGCGGACAGAACCGCGATAGACGTTCGGCGAAATAAAGGCATCGATGAATCCTCAACAGGCTTGCATCTTAATGCGAATAATTGCTATTTGCAACTGGCCATACGGATCGCCGGGGAATTCAGTCTTTTTTGTTTTCCAAGCTCGGCAGCGGCGTGCCGTCGCCCAGCGTGAGCAAGCCGCTCTTCGCGTAGATCGCGAGCTTGCCTCGCGTGTCGCCGATGTCCAGATTGCGCATGGTCAGCTGGCCGATGCGATCCTTCGGCGAGAAGGGCGCGTTCTCCACCTTTTCCATCGAGAGCCGCTCGGGCGCGTAGGTGAGGTTCGGCGACTCGGTGTTGAGCAGCGAGTAGTCGTTGCCGCGGCGCAGCTCCAGCGTCACCTCGCCCGTGACGGCACGTGCCACCCAGCGCTGCGCCGTCTCGCGCAGCATGATTGCTTGCGGATCGAACCAGCGGCCCTGGTAAAGCAGCCGCCCGAGCTTGCGGCCGTTATCGCGGTACTGCTCGATCGTGTCTTCGTTGTGGATGCCGGTGACGAGGCGCTCGTAGGCGATGAACAGCAAAGCGAGGCCGGGCGCTTCGTAGATGCCGCGGCTCTTGGCCTCGATGATGCGATTCTCGATCTGGTCGCTCATGCCCAGCCCGTGACGCCCGCCGATCTTGTTGGCCTCCAGGATCAGGTCCACGAGAGAAGAGAAAGTCTTGCCGTTCAAGGCGACGGGCTGGCCTTCCTCGAATCGCACGTTCACCTCTTCGGCCTTCACCGCGACGTCGTCTTTCCAGAACGCAACGCCCATGATCGGGTTGACGATCTTCATGCCGCTGTTCAGATGCTCCAGGTCCTTGGCTTCGTGCGTCGCGCCCAGCATGTTGGAGTCGGTCGAATACGCCTTCTCGGCCGACATCTTGTAGCCGAAGCCCGCGGCCGTCATGAAGGCCGACATCTCGGCGCGCCCGCCCAGCTCGTCGATGAACAGCTGGTCGAGCCAGGGCTTGTAGATGCGAAGGTTGGGGTTGGTGAGCAGGCCGTAGCGGTAAAAGCGCTCGATGTCGTTGCCCTTGAACGTGCTCCCGTCGCCCCAAATGTGGACGTCGTCTTCCTTCATCGCGGCCACCAGCATGGTGCCAGTGACGGCGCGGCCGAGCGGCGTGGTGTTGAAGTAAGTCAGGCCGCCGGTGGAAATGTGAAAGGCGCCCGACTGCAACGCCGCAATGCCTTCATGCGCAAGCTGCAGCCGGCAGTCGATGAGTCGCGCCTTCTCCGCTCCGTATTGGATCGCCTTGCGCGGGATATCGTCGTAGTCCGGCTCGTCGGGCTGGCCGAGGTTGGCGGTGTAGGCGTAGGGCACTGCGCCCTTCTTGCGCATCCAGTGCAGCGCCGCGCTGGTGTCCAGGCCGCCCGAAAACGCGATGCCGACTTTCTCGCCTGCGGGAAGGTGTTCGAGGATGGTGCTCATTTCAGGTCCATCCTTCAGCCGAAATGGCAGATGTAGTGATAAGCCTCGGCAACGCGGATGTCGAAGCTGGAATTGCCGGGAATACTGAACTTCTCGCCGGGGCCGCTCGTTACCCAGGCATTGCCACCCGCCAGCTTGTACTCACAGCCGCCCGCCACGCACTCCATGATTTCGGGCGCGCCGGTCTTGAAGGTGAGCTGCGAAGGCAGCACGACGCCTACCGATTTTTTCGTGCCGTCGGCAAGCTGGATCGAATGGCTCACGCACTTGCCGTCGAAGTACACGTTGGCCTGGGTGGTGACGGTCACGCCGTCGAGTTGTGGGGTGGTCATGGAAACATGCGGGCGAGGCCCGTCGTGCGGCTGGGGAAAGCGGCAATTTTAGCGGCCATGAAAAACGGGGCCGTTGGGCCCCGTCAGTCTCAGCGGCGCGTGCCGTTGGCTAGCGCCAGCGGCGGTGCCCGCCATAGTAGCCAAAGCCCAGCGATAGGCCGATCGGAGCGTAGTAGGGGCGTGCGTAGTACCCAGGATAGGCCGGGTATGCGTAGGCCGGGTATTCGTAGGCGGGGTATGACGTGTACGCCGGGTACATCGTGCTCGGCTGCTCGGCCAGGATAACGCCTACGGGTGTACCACTGGGTGACGAACGCGCGCCTTCCGCGGGAGCCATGGTGTTGCCGGCCATGGGGCTGACTTGCAAGCGAATCGTCGCGCCCGGGTCGTACGGCATCTGCACCGAGTGCTGTTTGCCGGCGTACTCGTACTGCACGTTGTAGCCCACGGTGCGGTTCTCGTAACTGGTCTGCGAGCCGCATTGCTGCGCGAACTGCGGCGGGTAGTTCGATCCTTCGACACTGTTGCCAACCGCAGCGCCCGCGACCATGCCAACCCCGGTGGCCGCAGCGCGGCCCATGCCGTGGCCGATCTGGTTACCGATCACGCCGCCGACGATGGCTCCCAACACGGCGCCGCCGCCGGAGTTGGGCTGCTCCACCGCGACCGGTGCGGTGTTGCAGACATGCCGTTGCACGGCGACCTGTTGGATGACCGGCGTGCTGGAAATCACGCGGCCGACTTCTTGCGCGTTCGCGGCCGGTGCCGCAGCCACTGCGGCGAGGCCCATCGCTGAGATTAAGAAAGTCTTTTTCATTGAGGAGTCCTGCTCGTTGCTCATGCCCAAATTTTAGGCAAAAGGGAGTCCGGCCGCGCTTCGCTTCGGTAAAGCGCCCGTAAAAGTGGGATTTTTAGCGACTGTGCAGTGCGGGAGTGGCCGTAAAACCAAGAGCATGGTGCTGGACAATGCGCCCATGGACAACTTGCAAGACTGGCTCGCGCACTGCGAGCGCCTGCACCCGAAGACGATCGAATTGGGCCTGGACCGGGTGAAGGCCGTGGCCCAGCGGATGGAACTGCGCTTCGATTGCCCGGTGATCACCGTGGCCGGCACCAACGGCAAGGGCTCGACCTGCGCGATGCTGGAGGCGATCTGCCTGCAGGCCGGCTACCGCACTGGCGCCTATACATCGCCGCATCTCGTGCACTTCGAGGAACGCTGCCGTGTGCATGGCGAGATCGTGAAGGCCGCTGACCTGGTGCCTCACTTCGAACACGTCGAGTCGCAGCGGCAAGGCGTGACGCTCACCTACTTCGAATTCACCACGCTGGCCATCATGAGCTTGCTGGCTGCGGCGCGGCTCGACGTTGCGATCCTCGAAGTGGGGCTGGGCGGCCGGCTCGACGCAGTGAACATCATCGACGCCGATTGCGCGGTGATCACCAGCATCGACCTCGACCACATGGAATTCCTCGGGCCGGATCGCGAGAGCATCG
>JBKJTX010000325.1:0-2871 GCA_046590315.1 Ramlibacter sp.
CGCGTTGCGGCTGTGGTTCTCCGACGAGTTCCAGCGCTGGTACGAATGGGACCCGCAGTCGCCGATCGCCAACCTGTACCGGCGCCGTGACCGCCCATTGGCTGGGTCTTTCATGCAGGGGTTCTCGCGCGGCGAACTCTCGGGGCGCTACGACGCACGGTCACAGCGAATGAGCGTGCAGGTGCGCAAGTCGGGGCCTGGCACATGGCCGGCGGCGCGCGAAGCCCGGATGCAAGGGGCCACGGTCTACCTGCGTGCGCGGTGGCTCGCCGATGACGGTACTGCGCTGGCCGACTTCCACCAGCCGATCCCTCGCTTCATGAAGGAAGGCGACACGGCCCAGGTGGAATGGGCGGTGCCGGCACAACCTGGCAAGCGCCTCGAGGTGTGCCTCACGCTGATGTCCATTGGAGACTTTCCCTCCTGCGTGATGCTGCGCGCGGAGTGAACGGCGCCGCGTCCTAGCCCGAAGGCGCTATTGGCGCCGGGGGAGGCCGTTCCTATAGTTTGACCATCAAGCAACTGGCCGAACAGGCCAATCAGGAGAGGCTTCGATGGCAATTATCAGCTCGATCAACGGTGGCGCGTCCAACGACATCATCACAACTTTTCGCGGCGACGCCTACCAGCCGCGCAAGCTTGTCGCGATCTTGAGCGGCAGCTGGGCCGACGGCACGCCGCCGATCGCGCAACTGCTGGTGAACGGCCAGGTGGTTGCCACCGCGAGTGTCTGGGCCCGCGTGGACAACGGCGCCAGCCAGGAACTCTCCTACTCGATTCCCGCCGGCACCACAGTGACCAGTGTCTCCGTCGTTTATGCGAACGACCTGTTCCGCTCCACCACTGAAGACCGCAACCTGTACGTCAACAGCCTGACGCTCAACGGCAAGGACCTTCCCCTCGATCAAGGCACGTACACGCCCGAAGCGCATCCGGTTTCGCCCGGCGAGCGCCTGATGGCATGGAACGGCCCGATCACGTTCAGCGGCGCGCTCGTCACCAATGCCATGGCCGCCGACACCTACGCCAACAGCGTCGCTGTCAACGGCGGCGGTGGGCTGGACACTGTCATCTACACCGGGCGCGCCTCGCAGTACGACCTGGCGTTCAGCAGCGGCACCATCTCGATCAACAGCAAGGCGCACGACTTCGGTCCCGACACGTTGAGCAACGTGGAGCGAGTGCTCTTCGACGACAACGGCGGCTGGGGCGGGGGCGGCGCCGCATCCGTCACCATGGACGGTAACAACAGCTTGATCAATGGCGGCGCGGGAATCGACACAGTCGTCTACAACGGCGTGCGTGCCGACTACAGCATCAGCCGCACTTCCGGAGGCAACTACACCGTGCAACACGGTGCTGAAGCCGACGTGCTTGTCAACGTCGAGCGTCTGACCTTCAGCGATGCAACGCTCGCGATCGATGTCAACGGCAACGGCGGCATGGCCTATCGCCTGTACCAGGCCGCATTCAACCGCACGCCGGATATCCCCGGCCTGGGCTACCAGATGAACGCGCTGGACACCACCCTGTCGATCTTTCAGGTTGCCAATAATTTCCTGGCCAGCCCTGAGTTCCAGCGCACGTACGGTAACTTGAGTAACCAGGACTACGTGCAGACGCTGTACCACAACGTGCTGCATCGTGAAGGCGAGCCGGACGGCGTGGCCTACCATGTCCACAACCTGGAAGCTGGTGTTCCGCGCTACGCGCTGCTCGCCCAATTCTCGGAGTCTCCCGAGAACCAGGCCAACGTGATCGGCACGATCCAGAACGGGATGCTTTACACCCTCTAACAGGCATCGGCCGACTTCCCGACACACTGATGAGATGCCCACTGTCTCAGAAGTCACAACGCGTCCGCTCTCAGGGCTGAACAACATCGACGCGCTGCTCGGCAGCGCGATGCCATGGAACTACATCGGCCGCAACACGATTTACTTCAGCTTCGCGCTCGACACAGGGGGCGACCCGAACGGGACAGTGCTGGTGCCGGGCACGCTTGCTGCATTCAACTCGACCCAGCAGACGCAAGTGCGCGCGATCCTGGCGTACGTATCGCAGCTGACAGGAATCGCATTGACCGAAGTGGGCGATGCTTCCTGGGCCGACCTGCACTTCGCCAATGCCGACCTGAAGGACGGCTACACCTCACAGGACTGGGAGCACGTCGGTTACACCACCGTGGGCACGCAGGCTGCCAACCTCCAGCTGGACTCATGGATCTATCTCGATGCCTATGACGATGCCTATGACAACCTCGCGCCGATGCCCGGGGGTTCGGGCTACGAAGCACTGCTCCATGAAATCGGCCATGCGCTGGGCCTGAAGCATCCCGATGAAGGCACGCCGCAGCTGGCGGCAGGCAACCAGCTCGGGCAGGACAACTCGGCGACGACGATCATGTCGGGGAACCCGGTCGGCGGGCCGTACACAGGCTACAACGCGTATGACATCGCCGCGCTGCAATGGCTCTATGGCGGCGATGGTCTTGCCGGTAATTTCGGCACGAGTTCGGCCAACAAGGTGATCATCGGCGGGTACGGATCGGACTCGATCACCGGGGGCGCTGGCAACGACAAGCTCCAGGGCATGGGCGGCAACGACAGCATCGACGGCGGTGCGGGCATTGACCTGGTTTCCTTCGCGCTTGCGCGCAACGCCTACACCATCGGGCACACGTCGTCCGGCTACACAGTGACCGCGAACTCGAGTGTTGAAGGCGTGGACACACTGGCCAACGTCGAGCGCCTGGTATTTGGCGACGGCTCGCATGTCGCGCTCGACGTGCATGGCAACGCGGGGATGGCCTATCGCCTGTACCAGGCTGCCTTCGACCGCGCACCGGACACGGGAGGCCTGGGCTTCCAG
>JBKJTX010000326.1:0-3538 GCA_046590315.1 Ramlibacter sp.
CCATCGGCGAAGTCAGCGACTTGTGTGGCGTCAAGCCTCACGTGCTACGGTATTGGGAGCAAGAGTTCACGCAACTGCGGCCTATGAAGCGCCGCGGCAACCGGCGCTACTACCAGCACCACGAGGTGCTGATGATTCGCCGCATCCGGGACTTGCTGTACGACCAGGGCTTCACCATCAGCGGCGCCCGCAACAAACTCCAGGAACTGGTCCAGGTGGAGCGCGACAAGCGCCGGGCCGGCGAAGTCATGCTCGAGGGCGTGGAGGTGATCGAGGTCGAAGACTCCAGTTTCGAAGACTTCGAGGACAGCGCGGCACCCGAGGAGCGCGACCACTTCTCGCAAAAGCTGCTGTTGGTGCGCCGCGAGCTGTTCGAAATTCGCGACCTCCTCTCGCACACCCACTGATCAGAACCGCCTGCCGCCGACGGCCTCCGCTTTGCTCTCATGCCGGGGCTATAATCTGCGGCTTGTCGGCGTGTAGCGCAGCCTGGTAGCGCACTTGCATGGGGTGCAAGGGGTCGAAGGTTCGAATCCTTTCACGCCGACCAATCTTACTCAGGCTTGATGCCCGCGGCGATGGCGATTCTGCGGAAGCGCTCGATTTCACTTTGATGGAACTGGGTCATCTGCGTCGCGTTGAGGCCCATCAATTCACCGCCCGTTTTCTTCGCGTAGTCCTTGGCCTCTGGCATCGTGTGCGCCTTCTGCAGAGCGTCCGCGAGTTTGTTGACGATATCTGCGGGCGTCTCGGTGCGAACATAGAACGAAGTCCAGCTGTACTGCACATAGTCGGGGTAACCGCTTTCCTTCACTGTCGGAACATCCGGCATTTCGGAATTGCGGGTCTCGCCGCTCGCCGCAATCGCACGCAGCTTGCCGCTCTTGAGCAGAGGAATTGAGCCGCTCATGTCGACCAAGGCGGCATCAAGCTGGTTGCCGATGAGGTCCGTCATGACCGGCGCCTGCCCTTTATAGGGCACGTTGGTGAATTTCATGCCGGTCATGCTGGCCAGCCACTCGGCCGCCAAGTGGTAACCGGCAGAGTAGGTGGCGATCGTGATGCCTTTGGGCAGAGCCTTGGATGCCGCGACGAGATCGCCCAGCGTCTTGAATTTCGAGTCGTTGGACACCACCAGCACATTCATTCCGCGGGTCAGGCCGCCAATGGGCTTGAAGTCCTTGCTGGGGTCATATGGCAGGTCCTTGATGACCAAGGGGTTCACGGCCATCGGGGAATTGCTCGCCAGAACGATGGTGTAGCCGTCGGCCGGCGCCTGCTTCACCTGCTGCAGCGCGATCACGCCATTGGCGCCGGGCTTGTTTTCGACGACGAAGCTCTGCCCAAGCAGCCGGCCCATCAGCTCGCCGTACACGCGGGAGGCATTGTCCGATCCGCTTCCCGCGGTGAAAGGCACAATGATCTTGATCGGGCGATTTGGATAGGTGGATGCGGTTTGCGCCAACGCGGGCAACGCAGCCAACGAAGCGACGGCCGCGGCATGGCGCATCAGCGCCCGACGAAGAAGGTTCATGGTCTGTCTCCTGGAATTCTTTCGTGTATATAGTACGGTGAAACACAGACAGGTGCCATCCACCTTTGCCCACCGCCATGAGCCTGCCCACCCCCAACCTTTCCGCGCCCATCGCCACCACGTTCGACGGCCCGGTAGCCGTCGTCGAAATGTGCCGGCCTCCTCACAACTACTTCGACCTGGTCCTGCTGCGCGCCATGGCGGACGCGTTCGAGCTCGCGGCGGCGACGCCAGGCTGCCGCGCCATCGTGTTGGCCGCGCAAGGCAAGAGCTTTTGCGCGGGCGCGAACTTCACTGAGCGCAAGCCCGGCGAAGAGCGGCCGCCTTCCTCGCTGCTGTATGAGCAGGCAGTGCGGCTGTTTGCAGCGCCCCTGCCGGTGGTAGCGGCAGTGCACGGCGCGGCGATCGGGGGCGGCTTGGGGGTGGCGACAGTGGCCGACTTTCGCGTCACCTGCCCGGAGGCTCGGTTCTCCGCCAACTTCGTGCGGCTGGGGTTTCATCCCGGCTTTGGCTTGTCTGCCACCTTGCCGCGCTTGATCGGCCCTCAGCAGTCTGCGTTGCTGCTGCTCACCGGCCGGCGTATCGGCGGCGAAGAAGCGCTGCGCATCGGCTTGGCGGACGTCCTGGTTGCGCAGGACCAGGTGCGCGCCGAGGCCTTGAAGCTCGCTGCCGAAATCGCGGCGGGTGCGCCTATCGCCGTACAGGCGACACGCAAGTCGCTGCGCGCGGATCTGGCGCAGGTTGTGCAGCGCGCCACTGAGCGGGAAGCCGCTTTGCAAGCGCAGCACTTCCAGACCGAGGACTTCACCGAAGGCGTGAAGGCCACTGGCGAACGCCGCGAGCCCAATTTCAACGGGCGCTGAGCGCGGCCCGCAAACCCCATGTTCGACTTTTCAGTTGACGAGGACAGCGCCGCGGCAGTCGAGACCGCCCGGCGTTTTGCCGAAGAACACCTGGAGCCTCAATTGCGTGCCAGTGAGGCGGCGCGCACTCCTTCAGCGGGCGTGCAGGCGCTGGCCGAAGAGATCGGCTTCACGCGGCTGCACTGGCCGTTGGAAGCCGGGGGGGCAGGGCTGGGCTGGCTCGCCCGCGTGCAGGTGCTGGAAGCACTGGCGACCGGCGATGGCGCCGCCGCGTTCGCGCTCAACGCATATGGCCTCGCCGCCGATGCGCTGCTGGCCTTTGGCGGGCCGGCGTTACTGAGCACGTGTGGGCTCGGCCCATCCGCATCCGACACGCGTGCCGTGCTCGTCGTGAATGAGCGCGAGGGAGTGCGGTGCGAAGGCGGTCGGGCTCGGGGCTGCTTGCCGTGGGTGCCAGCCGATCGCGTGGACCTGCTGCTGTTGCTGGATCAGGAAGGCCTGACCGTCGTGCGGACGGGCTTGCAGGCTGTGCCGTTGCCGGGAGCGGGGTTGCGCGCCGCCGGTGCCAGCGAGCTGTCGGTAGACGGTGCCATCGAGTGCCGGCTCCAGGACCCGCGGGCGGCCGCGCGGGCGCTGGCCATGGCGCGTCTGCAGACGGCCGCGCTCATGCTGGGTGAGATGCAGGCAGCCGCTACTTACTCGCGTCGTTACGCGGGCGATCGCGTCGCCTTCGGAAAGCCCATCGCGCACCATCAAGCCTTAGCCTTTCTCATTGTCGATATGCAGACCGCGGTGGATGCCGCGCGCATGCTGGTGCACGAGGCCGCGTGGCGCGCCGATCAGGGGCTGCCCTTCGAGGCAGCCAGCGCCGCGGCGTGGGTGGAGGCGATTGAAGCCGGCATGTTCGTGGGCCCCAACGCCGTGCAAATCCTCGGTGCGGCCGGGTTCATGCGCGACTTTCCGGTGGAAAAACACATGCGCGAGCTGCGCACCTTGGGTTTGTTGTGCGGCGGCGTCGACGCGGCCAAGCGTGACGCATTGCTGGGAGCTGAACCCGATGGCTTCGAGCCATTGGCTCGCGAGGCCTGACGCCATGGACTTTTCGATTTCAAAAAAGGACCAGAAGCACCTGGAGTTGGTG
>JBKJTX010000349.1:0-9826 GCA_046590315.1 Ramlibacter sp.
GCCTGCACGTTCAGCGTGATGTCGCTTTGGCCAATGATGGCCACATCGCCCAACGTGTCAACGCCGATGGTGACGGTCTGCCCGTTGACATCCAGTGCGTCGCTGTACCGCGTGGTCACCTGGGTCGCCAGATGGATCACGCTAATGATGACGCGGCCCGTGCCGTGGGCGGTGATCAGGCCGTTGGCGTCGACGCTGGCGATAGATTCATCGCTGCTGTAATACCGGGTGGCGCTGGTGATAACAGTGGGCCCTGTAGTCGTCTGGTCTTCGCTGCCGTCCGGGTTGGCCCCAAAGACGGTGGCGCGCAGCGTGCTGTCCTGGGCGGTTGCGTGCACGTCAACCCGTGCACCGGTTTCTGAGTCCGTGCGATGGACTTTGAGCTGGCGAGTGCCGCCGGGCGTGAGTGTGAGGGTCCCGGGGTACACATCGGGCTGGACGGTGAATGGGACGGAATCGTCGCCTTCGCTGTCGACGGACTCGCCAGTGGCCGGATCGCTCTGCGTTTGCTTTTCGGGTGCACTGACCGCTTGCACGTTCAGCGCCGTGAGCGCCTGGATCGTGCGGCCGTCGGCATCCGCTCGGCTTACGCGCAGCAATCCCGCGCCAGCATGGCTGGCACGCACAAGATCGCGGCTGTCGTTCACGATGAGCGGGCTGCCGCCGCTTGCAGCGGATGTTTGCACGCCCCAAACCTCGACGTCGGCCGCAGCAAGGGTCAGGTACGTTCCACCCGCAGTCAACTCTACCCCTTGCGCGTCTTCGAAATCGCCTGTTGCCTTGACTTGCATGCTCTGACCCGCCTGCATGCGACTAAGCTGTTCAAGGTTGGTTATGCGGATGGCCAGCAGCTTGGCGCCACTCACATTCACCCCCAGCTCCATCGCCGCACCCGCCGCAAACCCGTCGTCCGCCTGCACTGTGATTGTCGCCTTCCCCGCAAACCCCGCCTCCGGCGCGAACACGATGCTCTGCCCATCCGCACTCAACGTCGCCGTGCCATGCGTTGCCCCCAACACGCGCCAGAAGATGCTGTCACCCTCCAGGTCCTGCGCCACTGTCTCCAGCCCTGCGCGCGTGGCCAGGTCGGTGTGGGTCTTGAGGAACGAGCCCTCACCCCCGCCCTCTCCCAGGGGGAGAGGTAGCAAGGCGACCGGCGCCTGGTTGGCACGCAAGCCGTAGTTGGCGAAGAGCACCTGGCGATCGGCCTGATTCGCCAGACCATCACCGTTGATGTCGGCGATTGAAGTGTTGCCTGCCTGGGTAGCCAGCTCCCAAGCCTGACTGTCCGCACCGTCGATGAGGCCGTCGTGGTTCATGTCGCCGGCCAGGCGCAGCTTGATGTTGGCGCTGCCGGTGCCGTTCAGGCGGATCAGCTTCAGGCCTGCCTCGGCGATACGCACCAACGTGGTCGTGGTGCTGCCGCTGGTGCTGGTACCCAGCACGGTGGCTCCCGTGATCTGCAAACTCGCGCCGCTGTCCGACAGTTGCGCATCGATGGCCACGATCACGGCGCCTTGCGCACCCGGTGTCTTCACTGTGGACGCGAGTTCGCTCTCGCGCAGCGTAAAGCCCAGACTGGTCGTGCTACCGGCTTGCAGCGTGCCGCTCCAGCCGCCGGCCAAGGCGCCGCTGTTCCAGTTCAGTGCAGCACCGAAGTTGACGGTGAGCGCGTCTTGCAGCAGTTCGCCATTTGTTTCGTAGCCATAGGGGGTGCCTAGGGCCGACGTGCCCTCACCCCCGCCCTCTCCCAAGGGGAGAGGGAGTGAAGTCACGTTGCGCGCCAGGACCAGTTTGCCCTGCGCGTCGTACAGGTAGGCGATGGACGTAGCGATGCCATTGACCGAACCGGACACACGCTTGATGCGGCCCTGATCGTCGCGGATGAAGTCGACGTGCTCTTGTGCTTCGTCCGCCGCGGCATTCGACCGCACGGCGCTGATGCCCGCATCCGTCACCATCCATTGCACACCGTCGGCAAACTGCACCGCCTTGACCTTGCCTTGCGCGTCGAGCGCGTAGCGCGTGCCATCCGGGCCCGTCAGTGTGTAGCCCACAGGCGTCCACGGCAGGTCCGTGGCCTGACTGAACAAGCGCGTGCCCTGGCGTTGCAACGCCTCGGGCTGCGTCGTCATGAACCCACTTTGGGCGTCGAGACTGTCGGCGCTGTGCGCTTGCAGGCTCCAGCCGGGGGTGGCGCTGGTGAACACCGGGCGTATCACCACAGGAGCGCCGAGTGTGGTGCCCAGGCGTTCGCTGAATGTGGAGAGCACGAACTTGAGCCCGGTTTGCGATGCGGTCGCATCGAACGCGGGTGCGTTCAGCCACAGCCGCGCGCCTTCGGCCCAGGAAGCCTTCATGCCTTGCGCGTCGGTGGCGGGCTGGTCGGAGGTCAGCTGCGTGCTTAGGCCGGAGAGACTCCAGTTGCCGAAGTCGCCCTCACCCCTGCCCTCTCCCAGGGGGAGAGGGGGCAATTGCCGGTTCAAGCTGAAGCTGTGGCCGGTCAAGTTGAAGCTGGCGTCGCTGGCCACGGCTTGCGGTGCTGCTTTGGCCGCACTGTCAACGATCACGCGCGCGTTGATTTCGCTGGTGCGGCCTTGCAGGTCCCAGGCGCTCAGGCGGACTGTGTACACGCCGTTGGCAAAGGCCGCCGGATCGATCTCGCCGAGCGCTGCGTTGCCGTTCTGGTTGATGGCGCTGTCGTCCTGGCTGGCCAGGGTTTGCCAGGCGCCGCTTCCCGCGGGCGCGATTTCCAGCTTGTAGCCCATGAGTTGGCGCTCCTTGATGCTCGCAGCCAAGGTGCTGAGCTGGCGGATGTTGATCGGCGCCGTTTGTCCCGTGGCTCCGGCCAGGATACCGGCCCAGCCCACTTGCGGCGCCTGCAGGTCGGCCGGGTCTTTCACGCGCACGGTGTGGACCTGGGTGTGGGTGAATCCATCCACGTCGGTGGCGGTGACGCGGATGTTCAGCAGGCCCGGCGCAGTCGGCGTGAGCCTCATACGGCCGGCGCCGTCCAGCGCAACGGTGCTCCACGCGTCCGGGTTGGTAGGCTGAAGGCCCTGCACTTGCACGGCCACGCTTTGCATCGCGCTGTAGCTGCTGGCGCGGATGGTAGCCACCACCAACTGGCCGGGTTGGGCCGGCGTGCTCGGTGTGGTGCTGACCAGGATGCTGGGGGCGTTGGCAGTGACTTCGGCCACCACGCGCAGCGTGAAGGTTTGCGTTGTGGTGTTGAAGCCGTCGTAGGCCGTGGCGGTGACGGTGTAGTCGCCCACCTGGCCGGGGCCGGGGGTCCACGTCAAACGCTTGGCGACTGCGTCATAGCTCGCGCCTTCGGGGAGGTCCTGGAAGCCGATGGCGAGGTTGGCGGTTTGGGTCGCGCCATCGGGGTCTTGGACCGAGATGCCCCTCACCCCTGCCCTTTCCCCGGAGGGGAGAGGGAGTAGATCTACGGGCAGGCTGAAGCTCTGGCCCACGGCCGCGGCATGGTTGCTGACCTTGATCTGCGGCACGCGGTTCACGTCGAACACCCGCACTTGCACGCTCTGGGTGCTGGTGGCGTTGCCGTCGCTGGCGGTGAAGTTCAGCGTGAAGGCGCGGTTCACGCTGGAGGCGCCGTTGGAGTCCGCCAGCGCGTTGTCCACGGTGCTTTGATCCGGGGTCCATTCCAGGTAGCCGGTGGTGGCATCGAAGACGAGGCCTTGCGGCGTGTTCTGGTCGTATTGCAAGGCCAGGCGTGTCGCGTCCTGGTCGGCGTCAGCGGCCAGCACGGTGAAGGCCAAGGTCTGCCCTTCCTGTACCAGTTGCAGCGGCATCGGCAAGATGCGCGGCGCCTGGTTGACGTTGGCCACGATGATGTCGATCAGCTGGGTCACCTGCGCCATGCCGTCGCCAGCGGTGACGGTGACGCGGTAGTTGCCCGCCGGGCCGCCTGTGTCCGCATCCTGCGCAGCAAACATGCCGGGCGTCCAGCGCAGCGTGGCTTGATTGCCGCCCGGCTGCACGCTCAGTTGCATGCCCGCCGGAAGGCCGGTGGCCGTCCAGTTCAGCACATCGGCGTCACTGTCTTGCGCAAAGATGTTCAACGTCATCGCCACACCTTCGCTGGCATTGACGGTGCTGCTGGTCTGGCCGGCGGTGATTGCGCCGCCATTGGCCGTGACGGCCAGCACGGCCGGTGCCGCGTTGGCGGCACGCACCACCACACGCAGGTTCTGGCTGCGCTGATTGGGCACGATCACTGCATTGGGGTCGGGCGTGAAGCCCGCGTCCTGCGGGCCCAGGCCGCTGTCGGTGACCACGATCGTCAAGTCATGGACGCGCACGTCGTCGGCCGTCGGCGTCCAGGTCAGCAAAGCCTGGCCGTACTGGGGCAGCCGCGTCAGCGTGGCGCCGGCCGGCAGGTTCGCTGCGCTAAAGGTCAGCGCGTCTTGGTCCAGGTCGCGCACCGAGATCGGCACGCTGATAGGCTGGCCCACCACGGCTACCACTTGCGTCGGCATGGTGAGCAAAGGCACTTCGCTCGCGCTTCGCACCGTCAGCACGAAGCTCTTGGCTTGGGCCAGCACCTGGTTCACATTGGGGCTACCGAAGGGGCCTCCTGTCCCACCGTCGTCTTGCGCGGTGATGGTGATGGCGTAATCGCCGCGCTGGCCATCGACCGGCGCAAAGCGGATGACGCCGCTGCAGGTGTAGTAGCCATCGGCACCCACCGCGGACTCGCCATGGATGTACGTCGCAAAGCTGGGCAGGCCCGCCAGCGTGAAGCTGATCGGATTGCCATCCACGTCGGTAGCGCTGAACGGAATGTCCAGCGTAGCGCCCTTGTCCACGAAGGCGTTGGCGATGTTGCCGATCACCGGGGCTCGGTTGGTATTGGTCACCACAATGGGGATGGTGATCTCGCTGGACTTCGGTACTCCCATGCCGTCGCCGTCATCAGTGGCGACCACGTGCACGTAGTAGGTGCCTGCCTGGTTGTAGGCGGGGGTCCAGATCACTTCCATGGTTTCCGAATCGAAGCGGGCGCCTGCCGGCAGTCCACTGACTGCATACGTGACTGTCGGTGCGGAGCTTTCAGGACCCGATGCCACCGAGGTGGGGCTGAAGGGGTTCAGGCGGATCTTGGGCTCGAAGCCCGGGTTGTCCGGGTCGAATGCAAAGACGCTGACCTGCAGCGGCTGGCCTTCCAGGATGTTCCAGGTTTCCGCGGCGTCGAAGACGGGCGCGCCGTTGGCGTTGAGAACGTTGAAGACGACGGCTTGCGTAGCTTGCGTGGTGACTGGCTGATCGCCGCCAGGCAGGGTGTAGGTAGCAGTCAGCGTCACAGGAACGCGGAAGGTGCCGTGCTGTGAGTAGCCCGGCGTCCATTCGATCCAGCCTGTTTCGGTATTAAGCGCGGCGCCGCCGGGCAGCCAGAGTGCGCTGTACTCCAGCTTGATCGTGGTGCCATCGGACTGAAGCAATCCTCCCGGCATATTGCCTGCCAATTGCAGCGTGTACTTGTCGCCTTCACGCAGCGTCTGCGTGGCCAGCGGCGCCAGCACGGGCTTTGCATAGCCCTGTTCCACCGTCAGGTTGAACTGGCGGCGCGTGATGCTCTTGCCGTCGCTGGCAATGACTGTGATGCCCTGGTACAGGCCGGCCTGGTCGTAACTCGGCTTCCAGGTCAGCATGCCGGTGGCTGCGTCGAACACGGCGCCCGCGGGCAGGTTCTGCACCACGAGCGTAACGGCGTCGCCGTCGACGTCGCTGGCGGACAGCGGCAAGCGGAGGACTTCGCCTTCACTCAGCGTGATGTCTTGCACCGCGTCGATCTGCGCGGCATGGTTGCCGCCGGTCACCGCGATCGTGAAGCGCTGGATGGCGACGCCGCCGCGGCTGTCTTGCACACGTAGGACAACCTGGGTATCGGCGGCATCACGGACCGTAGGCGTCCAGCTCAGCGCGGCGCGGTTGTGATAGCCCAACGCGTCGCTGGTGTTCTGCGCGGCGGGGGTCAGGGTCAGGCCTTGCGGGCCCTGCACGATCTGCCAGAAGAATTGCGTGCCGTCGACGTCCAGCGCTTCGACTGTTCCGGTCCAGGGTTGGCCGGCGGTCGCCGCAGGCAGCGCTGATTCATCCACAAGCGCACCCGCAGCGGCTGTGCCGACTTGCGGCTGCACCACAGACAGCAGCGGCGGCGTGTTGGCCAGCGGCACGGCGTAAACGCCGTGGCCCATGTCAAACTTGGCCAAGGCAGCGCTGCCCACGCCCATCCCAAAGCTGCTCGCAGGCCGCACGGTGACGGTTTGGTTGGCCAGCGTCGCGCCGGCAGTCAGCCTGTTGCCAGTGGCTTGCAAGCCCGCGGTGAGGTTCATCACCCACAGGTCTTGCTGAGCGCCCGTCCCTACGGTCGCGCCCAACACCGTGTCGCCGAAGTAGCGGCCCGGGTCCAGCAGCAGCATTAGCGGGCCGCGCAGGTCGTCCGTGCCGATGTTGGTGATGCTCACGTCGTAGCTCACTTCGCCGGTGGACCTGTCGGCGCGCGTGTTGGCAAAATCAAGGCGCACCTGCGACGTCATGTCCAGCACGGCGGTGAATGTGGTTACCACGTTGGCTGCCAGCGGCGTTTGCACAGCGCTTAGCAAGTGGTTGGAAATGCGCAGCTGGTATCGGCCAGCCTGCAGGCCCGCCACGTCCAACATGGCGGTGCGGGTGGCGGCGTTCCAGGTCACCGCGTTGGGCGTGACCGTCAGATCGGCAGGCGTACCGTCGGTGTTGGTGCCCAGCATGGTGAGCGTGTAGTTGTCCGGGTTGAGGACACTGCCATCGCTGACGGCGTCATCGGCGAACATGGACTGGTCGAATGCAACCGCGATCGAACCCACCGGCAGCGGCAGCAGCGCGCCATCGGCAACGCTGATGCCGGTGACCGTGGGCGCCTTCAGCGGCGCCACTTCGTCGATACCGTTGGTCTGCGCCAGCAGGATGCGGCCATCCGCAGTGGTAATGATGCTTTCACCGCGCGTGCCGCCGCGTGCGATCTGCAACACGCTGCGGCTGGCAAGGCCGATGGCCCACAGCGCGGATTGATGGGGTGCGACTCCGTTGCTGCCACTGGCGTTGTTGGCTGCGACGGTGCGCTGCGCCAAGTCACTGCTGGCCAGCAGCAGGCCGTCCAGCGTTGAGCCGGCCCGGCCGAAAGCGATGCTGTCGATGGAGCCGGTCAGGCGGAATTCAAGTTCGGCCCGCCCCTTCAGCTTGCCGCTCATTGGGAAGCTGATGATGTCGGTGGTGCCCGAGGGGTTGGCGCTGGTGACTTGACTGCCGCTCCACCGCACGGCCCACAAGCGGCCGTCGGTGCCGAAGGCCAGGTCGCTGACACGCTCGTTGCTGAAGTGCGTCCAGGCTTTGCTGGCATCTGACTCGTTGGGCTTGAACACCTCCACGCCACTGCCGGACGACACATAGATTTCACCCGTACCGGCCCGAATGGCCAATGCGTGCGTGAGCGCCTGGCCGTTGGGTCCGGTGATGCGCCGCAGGACCGTGCCGCTGTCGGCATCCACCTGCAACAGTTCTGACCCGGTGCTTGCCCACAACTGGCCAACAGCATCCAGCGCCATGTCCATCACGGGCTCGTTCAGCGTGAACAGTGGTTGGGTGGCGCGACCGCCGTCTTTGCCGAAGCGGAACACTTCATTGCGCCCTGCTCCGGCGCTGGCGAGAACACTGCCGTCCTGCAGTTGCACCATGGCCAGTGCGCCCACATCGGCGGCGCTGTGGCCGAAGCCATCGGCAAAGTTGCGCGCGGTGAAAGGTGCGACGACGCTTTGTAGTTGCGATGCCTGCGCCGCAGGGATGCGGCCGGGCAACTGCAGCTGCGCCTGGGTGAACAAGCTGTTGACCGCGTAGTTGCGGCCCGGTGTCGCCAGCGGCAACTCCGCCGTCTGGCTGAGCGACTCGTTGCTACCCAGCGCATCGAGCGTGGCCTGACGGGAACCGTCGTCAGGCAGCACGGCATTGGCGACGCTGGCGGCTTCACGGTTGCCGGCCTTGTCGGTGGCGACGGCGAGGAACTCATAGCTGTTGCCGGCCACGCCGGTGAACACCGCCTGGGTTTGCGCAGCCGGAGCTTGGCGCAGCCATATCTTGAAGTCGCCGCCGTTCTCGGCGACGTACACGGTCACATGCTTGACGCCGCTGGCGTCGTCGCTGGCCGTCCACTTGACGTCGACGAGCGGCTGACCTTGCGCGTTGCTCCCCAACGCCGTCGCCGTGAGCGTCGTGGTGGGTGCGCCCACGTCGATCTTCTGGCTGATGGCATTGGTCTGCACCGGCGGCGAGCCATCGAAAATCACGCTGGCCTGTGCGGTGATGCTGGCACCGGACACCGCGCCCTCCCCGCTGGCGACGGTGTAGCTCACGAAGCCGCGTTTGGCGTTGGCCATGGCGGTGCTGGAACTGCCCACATCAGTAGGGGCGAGCAGGCCGCGCGTGGCATCGCGCAGCACTTCGCCCGTATCCGGGTCGATGGCCTGCAGCAGCCAGGTGGCGATGCCGGCTTCGGCATCCACGCCCGCGCTCACGCGCAGGATGAAGCCCTTGCTGCCGGTGAAGTCGAAGTCGCCCTGGAAGTTGGCCTTGTCAGTCGGCACATGGACGTTGATGTCGCCCAATTTCAAATCGCCCAAGCGCAGCGAGCGCGGGTCCAGTTCAGTGTCGAGCCGGGTCGTGATGCGCAGTTGCCCCACGGCATGGTCGCTCGGGTTGTTGAAACCCACGGTGTAGGGCAAGGCCACGCCGGCAGGCAGGTAGAACTCGCCGGTGGCGGCCGACACATCGGCCACATTGACGCGCGGCCCCTGGATGCTGGCTACGGCGCCGGCTCGCGCACTCTGCTCCGCGGCCTGTTGCAGATATTGCGCCAGGTTGAGCGCGCTGATCCCGGCAGAACTGCCCGTCAGGCCCTGGCGGGCGAAGTACTCCGCCTCGCTGACGCCACCGGCGAACACGTTGAAGTTGATGAAGTGCGTGTCGTGCGCCGCGTTCATGTCGAACAGCGACGCATCGGCCAGCGCGGGCACGGGGATTTCGACGTCGCCGTCATCGGAGTGGCGCACCTGTAAGTATTCGACAGGCGCCTTCATGGCCGCCGTGTCGCCCGCATAGCGACTGGTGTCGCCGTACCACCGCTGCATCTGGCTGAAGAAGCCCAGGATGTCGGCCTGGCTCTTGTAGTTCTCGCCGGCTTTGCTGAGCAGGATGCCGGTGGCGAGGGTCGCGTTCAGGCTGACCACCTTGGGGTTCAACCGGATCGGCGGTGCTTCCTCGAGAGGTCGCAGCAGGCCCGCGGCTTCCAGCGCCGCCAGCCAGCCTTCTACCCATTGCGACTCGTCGGCCGCCAGATTGGTGAGTCCGCTGGGCGCAGCGGCGTCGGCAAGAATCGCCGCGCGCAAGTGTTTGGCGTGCGCCGTCTGGTCGGCGATAAATTCGTCACGGGTGATAGGCGTCGCCGCTCCCACCACGTTGAAGCGGAACGGCATGGCCAGCAGTTCGAGCTTGTCAATGTGAATCTTGGGATCGGTGGAGCGGAAGCGCTCGGCCAGGCCCTCCGTAATATTGTTTAGGCCGTTAATACCTCCGTCGAGCAGGCCCTGGGCCTTCCAATCCGGGCGAATCGCATAGAGCTTGTCGCGCAGGCCCTCGAAGTCGTAGGCCATCCATTCCGACAGGCCAGGGTAAGTCTGCACGTTGAAGGACGCGCCGACGAAGCCGCCCGCGCCCACGTCGAACGCATATCCGGGCGCCAGGTTGAAGCCGGCCGTGTCATCGGTGCCATCCA
>JBKJTX010000503.1:0-2956 GCA_046590315.1 Ramlibacter sp.
CGAGGCGCGGCGAGAAGGCGACCTCACGCCGATCGCCGTGACGGACGCGCCGCGCGAGCTTTTGCCTTTGCTGAAAGCGACCAATTATGTGATGGCCCGCCTGTCACACTTGCTGGACAACCAGAAGCGGTTCGTGCGCGACACGTCGCATCAATTGCGCACCCCCCTGGCTGTGCTCAAGACACAGGTGCAGTCGGCGCTGCACGGCGATGTGGAGCCACGGCAGGCGCTACTGGAGATCAACCATACCGTCGAGCGCGCCACGGTGCTGGCCAACCAGATGCTTTCGCTCGCCAAGGTCGAACAGCTGCGCCATCAGCCCGACCCGTCTGTGAACGACTTCGCCGACGTCGTGCGAACGGTCGCGCTGGAACTGTCGCCTCTTATCGCCCACAAGGACCTCGACTTCGAGATTGCCACCCAAAGCGCGCCGGTGCGATCGCACGAATGGATGCTCAGCGAACTCGCCCGCAACCTGCTGCACAACGCCATCAAGCACAGCCCGAAATGCGGCGTACTTTCGGTACGCGTGCTCAGGGATACGCGCTCGGTCGCCCTCACGCTCAGCGACAGCGGGCCAGGCATCTCGGCCGAGCTGCGCAGCCGGTTGTTTCAACCGTTCTCAGCCGGAGACCTACACAGCGGTTCGGGATTGGGCCTTGCGATCTGCAACGAGATCGTGGCCGCGCTGGGCGGCACCATCCAGCTCGAAAATCGTGGAGTGCATGGGCGGGTGGAAGGTTTGGATACCACGGTGCGGCTGCCGCTGGCGGAGAATAGCTGCTGAATGGATAAATTGCGCATTGACAAGTGGCTGTGGGCCGCCCGCTTTTACAAGACCCGAACCCTTGCTTCCGAAGAGATCGGCAAAGGCCGTGTCGAAGTCAATGGGCAGGAGGTCAAGCCCGCGCGCGAGGTGAAGGTAGGCGATACCGTCTCGCTGCGGCAAGGGCCGGTGACGCGCGTTGTGACGGTGAAGGGCCTTTCCGGCGTACGCGGGCCAGCGCCCGTGGCGCAGTTGCTGTACGAGGAAACGGCTGACAGCCTGAAAGCGCGAGACGAGGCAGCACTGCAACGCCGCATTGCGCCGGAACCCGCTTTGTCGATTGAGCAAGGCCGCCCGACCAAGCGCGGCCGGCGCGAGCTCGACGATGCGCGGCGCGGCTGGGGCGATCGCTGGAGCGCGTCTCTGGATCTCGACAAAAAATCCTAGGCTGCGCCGATACGTGCGCAAAGTCGTGTGCGCGTTCGCGCATCGGTTGTCGCATCAATAAGCGTGTTTATACAAGTAGACGTGGCAATCTTGCCCGCGGCAGGTGCTGAACATGACAACACCGTAATTGCTGATCGGCGTAGCGACGATGCCGGAAATCGCACCGTAATACAGCGTATTGAAATCAGGTTGATTTGCGCTGATCAGCGGCGTCCAGGTGTCGGATAAGACATCGAATTTGTAAAGGCGCATGGTATTCATCGTGTCAGCAGGATTTGCTCCCGCATTGACGATGTAGTCGCCCGATACCGGATCCACCGTGATCAGCCCGTTCGATCCGTTGTACAGACCCACCGGCGGGTCCTTGAGACGCATCACGTTGCCGTTGCTGTCAAGCTTATACAAGGCATTGGCCTCTGAGCTCCAAAAGATGGCCACGTGGTGCACGGGGTTGTACGTCACCATGTAAAAAGTGCCCGATAGACGGAGATTGGTTGCCAACCGCGTCCACTGACCCGTGGCTTCCCTGAAAAGATAAATACTGGCGTCGCTGCGACCAGGCGCGCTTTCAGCGCCGCCGACAAAGACGACGCCATCAAGTTCCGGAAAAAACTCCAAAGCGCCACAACAGGGCAGATAGTCGCCGGTGAACGGAAATGCAGGCATGGGCGGTGTATCCCACGTCTGCGTGGCGATACTGAATCGATGAGTTGACGCCTCGGTGAAAGGTCGGTGGTAAAAAAACCCTCGAGTGGGATCAAGCGCACTGTCGTACCCGTGCTGTACGCCGGCGGCCCACGGGGCAGGACCCAAATTTACCCAGCTATTGCTGCTTTCCACATACTTCACCGTTTTTTCACCGGCCGGGCGATAGGTATAAATGTGATCGCTGCCGGTGTAGTAAAGCTCATGTGTGATCGGGTTCCAGAGCGCTTTACCGGCGAAATAAAGTATGTGTCCACTTGCACCTCCGGGAACGACACTGGCCAAGCCATCGAACACGTTTCCTGTGTTCAATTCTGCCCATGTGCCCGGTGCCATTGAAGCGGCAAGCCTGGCAAGCGCACTGGTGCCGGCTGGCGGCGGTGGTGTGCTCGGTGTCGGTGTGGTCGGCAAGGGGCCTGCAGGCGGCGGTGACGTAGGCGACACAGCCGCAACGGGCGACGGCGAGGATGGGCCTGCACCGCCGCCGCACGCGCTGAGCGCAAGCATAGCCATCACGAACAAGGAGCGAGTGGCGGCGTTCATTTCGTGCGCGGATAGACACCCCATACCGGCGTGTCATCAAAGCCGCCGTTGGAAAATGCTGACCAGTTCGTCGCGCCCGTGAAGCGCGCCCAGGCCGCAGCGGCACCTGGAGCACCGTGGTCAACCGCATAGGCGATCGCGGGCAGCATATTGCCCCAGTAGCCCCCCGGCTGGGTAGGATCGCTGCCGGAAGCGCCCTGCAACGTGTTGCCGCAAGCGGTGCTCGCGGTCGCGCCGTTGGTCGCCGCATCAACTTGACCCCACGAGGTGAACCATGTCGTCGGATCGGAGCTGTTATTGCCGGAGATGCTGAGCAGGTAGCGCCCCGCATTGACGAAACAGTAGCCGGTCGCGCCACCCGCACCGAGCCTGGAAACGACTTGCCTGTATTGCACATCGCGCAGCGCGTTCAGTATCGGCATGTCTGCGGCCGCAAGCGGCTCGGCGTCACTCAAGAATCCGTAGGTCTGTGTCCAGAAATCGTATTGCCATGGC
>JBKJTX010000180.1:0-11352 GCA_046590315.1 Ramlibacter sp.
GTCGGCGAGAGCGTGATGAACTCGCGCAACGCGAAGAACGCGATCAGCGCGAAGAGCACGGTGGCGACCGCGTCGCCGGCCGCCCACGCCATCCAGAAGACGACGATCATGAACCACGAAGTGCCCAGGAGTTTGCGAAAGTTTTTCAAGTCCGCATGCCATGACTCGCTCTGCGCGACCCCGCGTTCGCGGAAGGTCATGAGGAAAGCTGCAACGCTCACGATCACCAGGAGCCCGAACACGATGAGGAACAGGGCGGCCACTTGCTGGGTGGGCGTCAGGCTGCGCAGGAACTGGTTCATGGCTTGCCAGTCCTTCAAACGTCGCGCAGCGCGATCACGGCGAGCCGCGCGCGGTCGAGGAAGGCGCGGCGCTCTTCGCCGGGCGCGAGCGTCACCGGCGCGCCGAAAGTGACCGAGCAGAGGATGGGCACAGGCACCACTTCCCCTTTGGGCATCACGCGCTGGATGTTGTCGATCCAGGCGGGCACCAGCACCACCTGCGGAAAGCGCTCGGCCAACGTGTACAAACCGGACTTGAAAGGTTGTGGTTCTTCCGCATGCCCGCGCGTGCCCTCGGGAAAAATGATCAGCGAGTCGCCGCGCTCCAGCGCATCGGCCAGCGGCTGCAGCGGGTCTTCGTCACCCTTGCGTTCGCGTTCGACGTACACGGCATTGAAAACAGCGGTGGTGATCCACTGCTTGAATGGCGTTTTCGTCCAGTAATCTTTCGCAGCGATGGGGCGCGTGATATTGCGCAGTTCCTCGGGCAGGGCGGCCCAGATCATCACCAGATCGGCATGGCTCTGGTGGTTGGCAAAGTAGATGCGCTGTTCGGCCTTGGGCGGGCAGCCATACCAGCGGGCCTGCGCGCCGGTGAGCATACGCACCAGGCCCAGCAGGAACAAGCTCATCAATCTCGCCAGCATGACCTAGGGGAGTTCCGCTGCGCGCATGCGTGCAGCGATGGTCGACGCGCGGCTTGCCAGATATCCGGAGTGGGGCACCTTCTCGAAGTATTTGGGGCGCGGCAGCATCACGGCCAGGCGCGCGGCCTCGTAGGCAGTGAGCTGCGACGCGCTCTTGCGGAAGTAGTGCCGCGCCGCGGCCTCGGCGCCAAACACGCCTTCGCCCCACTCGACGCTGTTCAGGTAGATCTCCAGGATGCGTTCCTTGCTCAGCATCCGCTCCAGCGCGAACGCCAGTACGAATTCCTGGCCCTTGCGCAGCAGCGTGCGCTCGCCAGAAAGCAGAAGGTTCTTGGCGAGTTGTTGCGTGATGGTGGAACCGCCGACGATCTTCGGCGCGCGCGCAGAGGGTTGGGTCGCGGGCTGGATGGCGCGGTTCGTGTGGCGCGGCTGCTGGCGGGCCGCCCGCTCCTCGGCCTGCGCGTTGCGCTGCCAAGCTTTTTCGAGCGCCTCCCAATCGACGCCGTCGTGGTTGGTAAAGCTGCCGTCCTCGGAGGTGATGACTGCGCGCTTCAGGTTGTCCGAGATTTCGGCGTAGGGCAGCCACTGCTGACGCCACCGAAGTCGGTCTTTCTGGGTGGCAATGCGCCAGGCTTCGGATCGCTGGAAGCTGGTCGAATGCGGATCGACCGTCGCGGCCAACGCGATGCGCCCTACGAAGAACAGCTCCAGCACGACGCCTGCAACCAGCACCAGCAAGATCCAGCGCCAGGCGGCTTTCATGGGGTGAGCTTGACACGCAACTCGGCCAGCACCTGGGCCGAGGGCGGCTGCACGCCGCGCCACACCAGAAAGGCCTCGGCCGCCTGCTCCACCAGCATGCCCAGTCCGTCGCGCGGCACTGCGCCGTTCTCGGCGGCCCATGTCATGAAGCCCTTAGCCGCGGGTCCGTACATCATGTCGAAGGCGAGTGCACCCGGCTTGAGCACGCTGCCTGCGACCGGCAGCGCAGCACCGATCATGCTGGTCGCCGTGGCGTTGAGGACGATGTCGTAGGAACCTCGAAGCCCATGGAGTTCGGGGGCTTGCAGTTCGACGCTGTGTTGCATCGCCAGCGCCGCGTGGCGCCGGGCCAAGTCCGCCGCTTTGGACTGCGTACGGTTGGCGACGACTATGCGCCGGGGCCGCGCTTCAATCAACGGGCCCAACACGCCCGCGGCCGCGCCGCCCGCGCCAACCAGCAACAGGTCGCGACCGTGCAAGTTGACGCCGGCGTTGTGCTGGATGTCATTCACCAAGCCGATGCCGTCGGTGTTGTCGGCGAGGACCGCATCGCCTTCGAAGCGCAACGTATTGCTGGCCTGGGCCAGGCGCGCGCGTGGCGTGAGCTGCGTGGCGAGCGCCGGCGATTCGAACTTGAACGGCACCGTCACGTTGCAGCCCTTGCCGCCTTCGCTGCGGAAGGCTTGCACCGCCTGCGCGAAATCATCCAACGCGATCAGGCGTTTGGTGTACTGCAGTTGCTGCCCCGTGAGTTCGGCAAAGCGTGCATGGATCCACGGCGACTGGCTGTGCTCCACGGGATTGCCCATCACGCAGTACAGATCGGTGCTCATGGCTTGTTCATCAGCGTCGTGGCGAGCGTGCCATCGGGCGCAAACGTGAATGTCTGGATAAAGGCGAGCCGGTTGAATCCGGTTGAGGTCAGCTTCTGGCGAACATTTGCAGGTACGGCGCCAAAAGGTCCCGAGCTCACTACGATTTGTTGCGCGCGGCGGTCAAGCATCGGGTCGCCGGAGGACTTCTCGACGACCGTTTCCGATACATTGCCGTCGAACAGCACGGTGATCTGCATGACAAGCTGGCCGTACAGGCGTTTGCCGCTCGCTTCAGGAAAATTGCGCGTTCCTTTGTCCTCGATCTTTCGCCGCAACACGTCGTAGTAGATCGCGAATGCTTCCTCGCGGGTGGAGGGTGTCACATACCGCTTGTGCGGGCGCTCGTTCTCTTCGTTCACATGCTTCTCGATTTCGCCCAGGATGCTCAACTGGTACTTGCGCTTGCGTTCGAAGGCGGCAATTTCTGCCTTGGTTGCGCTGGTGGGGTCGGGCGGGCGCATGGCCAGCAATTCCTTGCGCTTTTGCGCGAGCAACAAAGTCTGCTCCTGAAACAGCTGCACCTCGGCCTGTCGCTCCGCGTCTTCCGCCGAATCGCCGATCGTGGTCAGCGCCGACGGCGGCAGTGGCGAGGTCGCGCGGCCCTTGACGGCATCGCCGCCGCCGGCCATCGACGTCTGCGCGATGGCGCGGGCCTTGTCAGGCCGTTCGTTGGTTTTGGTGTTGACCAGGATTACTTCGAGCGGCGTGTCCTGAAACACCCGGTTAAAACCTTCGGGGTCGATGAATCGCACCGTCAGCAGGACGGCGTGCACGGCCAGCGAAACGCCGAGCGCGATCTGCAGGGTGCTGAAGGAGCGCCAGTTCACTACCCAGGATTATGGCTGGGCACAGCCGCGTTATCCTCTGTTTCATTCATATCAACTGCGATAGCGATCGGGCCGGCCACGGGTTCATCTTCCGGGTCTTCTTCACTTTCTAGTGGTTCCGCTGCAACATCCAGATGTTCAGTGATCGTGCCTTTGACGTCCAGCGTGATGGGGTCGATATCGCCCAGCTTCACCCGCACGCGCGCGCCGCGCGGCAACTCCGCACCGCCCATTACCGGCAGCACCAGTGGCAAGTCGTCGGCGCGGACCAGGCCTTCGCGAAACATCGCTCCCTCGATCTCGGTGATGCCCTGCTGCTGAAGGTATTTCAACGTCCAGAAGCGTTCCATCCCGGCTTGGTGCGCGTTGTACGCGCTGTAAGCCGCGTCGAACCCGGAGATGATGGAGAACAGTTCCGCGTCTTTGGGCTTGAAGGGCGCCGCCAGCGCCGCAGTCCGCCCATGCCGCGCCGCTGCGATGATTTGCCACTGGTTCACCAAGTCGGTATAGCGGCGCAGGGGCGAAGTGCTCCAGGCGTAGCTCTTCACACCGATGCCGGCGTGCGGCAATGCCTTCGTGCCCATGCGCACTTTCACGCCCGGCGCAAGGCTCGCCTGGCTGCGGTAGATCGCCGGCACGCCGAGCTCGCCAAGCCAGCTGCCCCAGGTGCTGTTGGCCAGGATCATGGCCTCGGCCACGATCAGATCAAGCGGGGCGCCGCGCCGGCGCACACTGATCTGCACTGCTTCGTCTCCCGTGGGTTCGGCGCCGTTGTTGCCGACCAGGCGGAAGTTGTAATCGGGCCGGTTGAAGTTTTCGGGCTTGCCGCGCACCACCTCGCGCAGCGACTTCAGGTGCAACGCGAGGCGATGCAGGAACGACAGGGGCGCGTGCAGGTTTGCGAGCTGCGCAGCGCAGCTTCCGGCGTCGGTCGCCCTCAGCCATTCTTCACTCACGATGGCATCGAGCTGGTCGTGACGCAGGTTGGCGGCAATCGGCACGCGCTCCAGCTTTGTCTCGGTGCCCTGCAGGGTCAGGGTGGCTTCATCGAAGCTGGCATAGAGCGACACCGACGGACAGTCGCGCCCCTCGAGCAAGGTGTAGGCCTGCACCACCTCGTCGGGCAACATGGTGATTTTATAGCCCGGCATGTAGACCGTGGAAAGACGCTGCCGCGCGACCTGATCGATGGATCCCGCAGGCTGCAGGGCCAGGCCCGGCGCGGCAATGTGGATGCCGACGGTGACGGTGCCCGACCCAAGGCCTTGTACCGACAGCGCGTCGTCGATCTCGGTGGTGCTGGAGTCGTCGATCGAGAAAGCCTGCACGCTGGCCAGCGGCAGTTCGTCCTTGATGGCGGGCGCTTGCAGCGCGGGGAACGCGGTACCTTTGGGGAAATTCTCGAACAGAAACCGGTTCCAGTGGAACTGGTAGGGCGACTGAATCGCGCCGGCGCGCTGCAACAGGTCCAGCGGCGCAGCCTGCGTGGCGCGCGATGCTTCCACCACTGCCTTGTATTCGGGCGCGTTCTTGTCGGGCTTGAAAAGAATCTTGAACAGCTGCTCACGGACAGCGTCCGGACAACTGCCGGCGGCCAATTCCGCGGCCCACGTCGAGATCTGGGCTTGCACCTGCTTCTTCTTTTCGATCGCAGCCAGCGCCTGCTGCAGGATTTCGGCAGGCGCCTTCTTGAAGCGGCCCTTGCCGGCGCGGCGGAAGTAGTGGGGCGCCTCGAACAGCCGCAGCAGCGTCGCCGCTTGTTGCTCGAGCGTGGCCTTGTCGCTGAAGTAGTCGCGTGCCAGGTCGGCGAAGCTGAACTCTTCTTCCGGCGCGAATTCCCAAGCCAGCTCCAGCTCGATGGTGGAGGCAAGCGCTTGTGCCTCCCGCACTAACTCGCCTGGCGCGGGCTTTTCGAACTTGATAAGGATGTTGGCGCTTTTGACCTTGACGCGCTTGCCGCTGTCCAGCTCGACCTGCGCCGACGACTCGGCCTCCGAGAGGATGCGACCGGCCATGAACTTGCCGGCTTCTTCAAACAATACAAACATGGGGCCGATTCTCCCATGCGATCTTCCGCCTGGACGGCTCAGGCAAGGTCCAGGAACTTGAACACTTCGTCGATGTGCTGGTCGAAGTCGGACAGCGCGTGGTCGCCGCCTTCCAGCAGCTTGATCCGCGAGCCCGGATAGCGGCCAGTCATTTCGCGCCAGTCCAGCACTTCGTCGCCCTTGGCGATGACTGCGAACGCTTCATCCGGATTGGGGAGCGGTCCGGGTTCCAGCGCCCTCAATTCATCGACGAAGGCGGGCGCAAAAAAGAAGCGCTCGGCCGGATCGTGCCAGGCGGTCTGCTCGCCGATGTGCTTTGAGAGGTCGCGCGCCGGGTGAACGGCGGGGTTGAGCAGCACCACTTTGCAGTTGCGTGCCTGTGCGACGCAAGTTGCGTAGAAGCCACCGAGCGAGGACCCGACCACGGCCATCTGCTCCCGGGGCCACTGCGCAGTGCCTCGCAAGACAAGCTCCATGGCGGCCTGCGGGGAGGGCGGCAGTTGTGGACACCACCACACCACCGCGGGATGGTGTGCCCGCACCCTGGCGGCCACTATCCGAGCTTTGGCCGATTGCGGCGAAGAGCGAAAGCCGTGGAGATAAAGCAGGTGGGTCGTGTTCATGCAGGCGGAGATAATGCACCCATGTCAGCAGTATTCGACAAACCCTCTTACGGCCGCCGACTCGCGCCCATGCTCCAGGGCTTCGACGGTCCCTTGGCCTTCGCGATCTTCCTGCTCGCGTGCGCGGGGCTGCTCACCATGTATTCGTCGGGCTTCGACCATGGCACGCGCTTTGTCGACCATGGCCGCAACATGGTGCTGGCCGGCGTGATTTTGTTCGTCGTCGCGCAAATTCCGCCGCAGCGC
Source organism: Ramlibacter sp. (assembly GCA_046590315.1). Taxonomy (GTDB): domain Bacteria; phylum Pseudomonadota; class Gammaproteobacteria; order Burkholderiales; family Burkholderiaceae_C; genus Ramlibacter. The sequence continues at coordinate 6,310 of JBKJTX010000180.1, forward strand.
CTCATGAGTTTGGCCGTCCCGCTGTACATCGTTGGCGTGTCGCTGCTGGTTGCGGTGGCCGTGTTCGGCATCACCAAAAAGGGCGCGCGCCGGTGGATCAACGTGGGGATTGTGATCCAGCCCAGCGAGATTTTGAAGATCGCCATGCCGTTGATGTTGGCGTGGTGGTTCCAGAAACGGGAGGGCCTGCTGCGGCCGCTGGATTTCCTGGTGGCCGGCGCCTTGCTGCTCGTGCCCATCGGGTTGATCGTCAAGCAACCTGACCTGGGCACCGCCATCCTGGTGCTGGTGGCAGGCGTGTCCGTCATCTTCTTTGCGGGCCTGTCGTGGAAGCTGATCTTGCCGCCGGTGGTGATCGGCCTCACTGCGGCTGCGCTGCTGATCGTGTTCGAAGGGCGGCTCTGCGCAGACGGTGTGCGTTGGCCGGTGCTGCATGATTACCAGCAGCAGCGAATCTGCACATTGCTGGACCCCGGTAAGGACCCGCTCGGCAAAGGCTTTCACATCATCCAGGGGATGATCGCCATTGGCTCGGGGGGGTTCATGGGCAAAGGCTTTATGCAGGGAACGCAGACGCACCTGGAATTCATTCCCGAACGCACCACCGACTTCATCTTTGCCGCATTCTCCGAGGAGTTCGGCATGCTCGGCAATCTTCTGCTGATTGCCGGCTTCCTGTTTCTTGTGCTGCGCGGCCTGGCGATCGCGCTGGAAGCCTCGACACTGTTCTCGCGTCTGCTGGCGGGCTCGATCACCATGATCTTTTTTACCTACGCCTTTGTAAACATGGGCATGGTGAGCGGCATCCTTCCGGTGGTCGGCGTGCCGTTGCCCTTCATCAGTTATGGCGGCACTGCCATGGTCACGCTGGGTATGGGACTGGGCATCCTGATGTCGATCGCCAAGGCCAAGCGGCTGGTGCAGTCCTGAGCCGGCTGTGGAAAGGGTCGCGATCGTCGGGGTGGGCAACATGGGCGGCGCGATGGCCCGGCGCCTGCTGGACCAGCGCTGGCCGGTCCAGGTGTTTGACATCGATAGGGCAAAAGTGGAGGCACTGCAGAAGCTCGGCGCCGTCGCGTGCGGCAACCCTCGCCAAGCTGTCGCGGGTTGCAGCCTTCTCATCGTTTGCGTGGTCGACGCCGAGCAGGTAAACGACGTCCTATTTGGTCCCCAAGGCGCGGCAGAGGTGATGCATCCCGGCCAAGCCGTGTTGCTTTGTCCGACCATCGCGCCGCGCGACGTCGAAGAGCTCGCGCGCCGGTTGGCCGAGCGCGGCATCGCGGCCATCGACGGTCCCATGTCTGGCGGCCCCGCGCGCGCTCGTGATGGTTCGATGAGTCTGATGGTGGCATGCGATGACGCGGTGTTCGAGCGGCAGCGCGCTGTCATCGACGCGTTGAGCAGCAAGGTGTTCCGCATGGGAAACCAGTGCGGCGACGGTGCGCGCATGAAGCTGGTGAACAACATGCTGGCCGGCATCAACCTGGTTGGCGCGGCCGAAGCCATGGCGCTCGCCGAGCGGCTGGGCCTGGACCTGCACCAGGCGCTGTCCGTGATCGAGGAGTCCAGTGGGCAGAGCTGGATCGGCACGGACCGCATGCGCCGCGCCATCGCCGGCGACTATGCACCGCGGGCGCACGTGACCTTGCTGCAAAAGGACACCCGTCTCGCCCTGGAAGCCGCTGCGGCCGCCGGCTTTGCAGGGCCGTTGGGCGCCGCCGCCCGGGACGTGTTCGAGCGCGCCGCAGAGGCCGGCTTGGGCGAACTGGATGACGCGGCTCTTTTCAAGCTGTTGTCTGGCTCCGACTAGACTGGCCACGGAAATGACCACGATCCTGATCGTCGAAGACGACGACGCCATTCGCAACAACCTCATCCGCCTGCTCAAGCTGGAGGGTTATGACATCGTCGCCGCGGAGAACGGTCGGCTTGGGCTGGATCGGGCACGCGAGATGCGGCCCGACCTGGTGATCTCCGATGTGAGCATGCCCGAGATGGATGGCTTCGAGCTGCTGGAAGCGATTCGCGCCGATCGCGAGCTCGCGGCCACGTCCGTGATGCTGCTGACGGCCCTGGACGACCGCGCCAGCATGCGGCGGGGAATGACCGCCGGCGCCGACGACTATCTGGCCAAGCCATTCACGCGCATTGAACTGCTGGACGCGTTGCAGGGCCTCCTGAAGAAGAAGGGCCGCATCGAGGAGTCGATCGAATCGGCGGTGAAAGCCAGGGAGGAACACCTGCGCCGCGCGTTCACCGAAAGCCTGGGCGGTACTGCGCTGCCCGACAAGTTCGGGCTGGAAGCGCCGCACGGCGCCGTAGCCGACACGGTGATCGAGGCCACGGTGCTGTTTTCCGACATTCGCAACTTCACTTCGCTTGCGGAAAAGCTGAGTTCATCGGAAGTGGCTGAGCTCCTGACCGAATATTTCGAGCGAACCTGCGAGCCAGTGTTGAAGAACGGCGGGCGCCACCTCAAGTTCATCGGCGACGGGTTGATGGGCATCTTCGCCGACAGCCTGAGCGGCGGGTCACCGCTGCCGGCGGCGCGCCGCGCCGTGTCGGCAGCGCTCGGCATGACACTTGCGACGCACGAATTTCGCAGCTGGCTCGACAAGCGCTTCGCGAATCGCGGCCTGCCGCCGTTCGCCATCGGTGTGGGCCTGCATTCAGGTGAAGTGACGATCTGCCGCCTGGGCACTGTCCAGAACAAGGAAACGACGCCGATCGGCGACACCGTCAACGTCGCCGCTCGGCTGGAAGCCGCCAGCAAGGAGCTGGGCTGGACCGTGGTGGCCAGCAGCGCCGTGCTAAAGCACGCCGGTGATGGCATTCAGACGGCTGGCATGACTTCGCTTGGCGTGCGCGGCAAGAACGTTTTCATCGACGTCGCAGAAATCGTGGGGCTGGTCACCAACATGGAGGACAAGCGCCACGGCATGGCAACGCTTACCGAGCGCGCGAGCGAAGTGCGCGAGGCCGTTCAGATCAATTCGGAGATCACCGCTCGCGCTGTGAAGGGTGCGCTGCAGTCCAAGCTTTCCGCCTTGAAAGATCATCAGTTTCAGGCCGGTGACGAGCCGTTGCGGCTGAAAGGCTACCGTCTCACGCGCAAGATCGGTGCGGGCGGCATGACCGAGGTGTTCCTGGCGGTGCGTGAAGACGACCAGTTGCCGGTGGTGCTGAAGGTGCTGGACGCGAGCGGCAAGGCGACCAGCGAGCACCTGTCGCGCTTTATCCAGGAGTACGCGCTGCTCTCGCAGATCGACCATCCCCACGTCATCCGCATCTACGACCAGGGCTTCACCGATGACCATGCGTACATCGCGATGGAGTACTTCGAGCGCGGCGATCTGCGCGCGGAGATCACCGGCGGCATGACGCAGCAACGGGTGCTGGAGATCATTGTGCAGTCGGCGCAGGCGCTGGAGGCGATCCATGCGCGCGGCGTCATCCATCGCGACCTGAAGCCCGAGAACATCATGCGCCGGCCGGACGGCAGCATCGCCCTGGCCGACTTCGGTATCGCCAAGTCGATGATGAAAGCCGGGAATCTGGCGCTCACCCAGACACGCCATGGCGACGTCGTGGGAACTCCGTACTACCTCAGTCCCGAGCAGGCGTCGGGCAACGCGATCACGCCGCGGTCCGATCTCTACAGCCTTGGCGTGATGATGTTCGAAATGCTGGCGGGTTACCGGCCATTTGTGGCCGAGTCGCTCGATGTGCTGCTCGCCCGCCACCTGTCGGCCCCGACACCGCCGCTGCCGGCCGCCCATGCATCGCTCCAGCCGGTGGTGGACAAGCTGATGGCCAAGCAAGTGACGGACCGCTACGCGTCGGCCCAGGCCCTCCTGGATGACTTTCAGCTGCGCTCGCTGGGGCGCACGGCGAGCCCGCAGCACTGATCCACAACCCGGCAGGGACACCCGCACGGCCCTAGAATGGCTGATGATTTCTCGTGAACCTACCCTTGAACGCCTGGCCATCGCGCAGCGCCTGCTGCTTGAACCGTTCGGCCTGAACGAAACCCATCTGCTGCGCGCGCTTGGTGAAATTACTTCGCATCGCGTCGACGATGCGGACCTGTATTTTCAGTACACGCGCAGCGAAGGCTGGAGCCTGGAAGAGGGCATCGTCAAGACCGGCAGCTTCAGCATCGACCAGGGCGTCGGCGTTCGTGCTGTGAGCGGTGAGAAGACGGCCTTTGCTTATTCCGACGACATTTCCGAAGCATCGCTGCTCGATGCGGCGCGCACCGTTCGTACGATTTCGGCCGGTGGTGGCAAGGGCAGCACCAAGGTCGGCAAGAAGCGGATCGCCGGTGCTCGCTCGCTCTACAAGGGGCTGGACCCGATCGCGACACTCGACAGCACAGCCAAGGTTCAGCTGCTCGAGCGGGCAGAAAAGCTCGCTCGCTCCAAAGACCCGCGCGTGGCCCAGGTCATGGCTGGGCTGGCGAGTGAATACGATGTGGTGATGGTGGCGCGTGCCGACGGCACGCTGGCCGCCGACGTGCGGCCCCTGGTGCGCATGTCGATCACCGTCATTGCCGAGCAAAACGGGCGGCGCGAGATGGGTTCGGGCGGCGGAGGCGGGCGCTTTGGCCTAGGCTACTTTGATGACGAGCAGATCGAAACTTACGTCGCTGATGCGGTGAAGGCCGCGCTCACCAATCTCGAATCGCGCCCGGCTCCGGCGGGTGAAATGACCGTTGTGCTTGGCCCGGGATGGCCCGGCATCCTGCTGCACGAAGCCATTGGCCACGGGCTGGAAGGCGACTTCAATCGCAAAGGCTCCAGCGCTTTCTCCGGCCGTGTGGGCAAGCGCGTAGCCGCCAAGGGCGTCACCGTGCTGGACGACGGCACCCTTTCCGATCGGCGTGGCTCGCTCAATGTCGACGACGAAGGCAATACCAGCCAGCGCAATGTGCTGATCGAAGACGGCATCCTGCGCGGCTACATCCAGGATTCGCTCAACGCCCGCCTGATGGGCGTCAAACCGACCGGCAACGGCCGGCGTGAGAGCTATGCCCACGTGCCG
>JBKJTX010000355.1:0-2923 GCA_046590315.1 Ramlibacter sp.
TCGAAACGGTCGCTCTCTCGGATCGCGAGACTTTGCTGAAGCGCTTTGGCCATGAGTTCGAAATTGCCGAGCAGAGCATGGAACTCGCTGTGGGCGCTTCACCCGACTGGGACCATGCGGCGTTTCTCGCGGGCAAGCAGACCCCGGTGTTCTTCGGCTCCGGCGTCAACAATTTCGGCGTGATGGAAGTTCTTGAAGCGTTGGTCGATCTCGCCCCTTCGCCGGGTCCGCGCAAGAGCCACCTGATGGTCAACAGGCAGGCGGTCGTAAAAGAAATCCAACCCGACGATGCAAACTTCTCAGGTGTGGTGTTCAAGGTTCAAGCCAACATGGACGCCAACCACCGCGATCGCATTGCCTTCGTGCGCATGGCGTCGGGCAAGTACAGCCCGGGCATGAAGTTGAAGGTGCAGCGCACCGCCAAAGAGCTGCGCCCCACCTCCGTCGTCACCTTCCTGTCGCAGCGGCGCGAAGCTGTCGACGAAGCCTACGCGGGGGACATCATCGGCTTCACGACGCATGGCGGGGTGCAGCTGGGCGACACCATCACCGATGGCGCCAACCTCCAGTTCACCGGCCTGCCGTTTTTCGCTCCGGAACTGTTCATGACCGTGATCCTGAAGAACCCGCTGCGCACCAAGCAACTTCAGCAGGGCCTGGCGCAGCTGGGCGAAGAAGGCGCGATCCAGGTGTTTCGCCCGCAGATCGGCGGGCCCATGCTGCTTGGCGCCGTCGGTCAGCTGCAGTTCGAAGTGGTGCAGCACCGGCTCAAGTCCGAGTACGACGCCGACGTGCGGCTCGAGGGCTGCCAGTACACCGGCGCGCGCTGGATCACGGCCGACACCCCGGCCGAACTGCGCGCTTTTACCGACGCGTATCCGCAACGCATGGCGCTGGATGCGGCCGAGGCGCTCGCCTTCTTGTGCACCAGCCCCTACGATGTGAGACTCGCGCAGGAGCGCTTCCCGAAGATCCATTTCCATCCGCTTCGCGAGCACGCCGGTTTGAGTTTGCAGCAAGCGGGTTAACTGCTTCGGGGGCCTCCTGGTGGGAGGATTGCAAACAATTCGGAGGGGACGGGGATGGCTGATTCACACACGAAACGCCTGCGGGCGTGGGGTTTGGCGCTGTTTGCCGCCTGGCTCATCTCCGGCTGCGGCGGGGGGGGCGGCAACCCGGGGAACTGCATGTCGGGAGGCGCGCAGACCTGCGCGGGCACCAGCACGCCGTCCCCCACGCCGGCCGCGTCAACCTCGTCGGAGGCGTTGGCGGGCATCTGCACGCTGCAAGGAGCCAAGAACTTCACGCGTGCATACCTGCAGGAAACCTACCTCTGGTATTCGGAAATTCCGGCCGCCGACCCGGCGGCCTACACCGACCTGGCAGCATACTTTTATGCGCTGCTGACACCCGCACTCGACTCCTTCGGGCAACCAAAGGATCGCTTCAGTTTCATCGTCACCGCGACCGACGCCGATAGCCTGCTGACCGGCAGCAATGTGGGCTACGGCGCGCATTGGAGGAACGACGCGTTGGGCCGCACCCGTGCCGCTTTCATCGACGCAGGCTCGCCCGCGGCGCGCGCTGGCTTGGAACGCGGCGGCGAGCTCGTGACGGTGCTGACGCCCGGCGCTAAATTGTTTCCGAACGAAGCGGCGAGCATCAGCTTCGTTTACCGTTCGGCACCTGGTGCAGCCACTCGCACGGTCACCCTCGATACCGCGGCGATACAGGAAGACCCCCTGCCACTGACACAAACGCTGCTGTCGGCATCGGGACGGAAGGTCGGGTATCTGCTATTCAACGCCCACACGCTCGGTGCGCAGGACAAGTTGATTCCGGCCCTGCAGAACGCCCAGGCCGCCGGCGTGCAAGACCTGGTGCTCGACCTTCGCTACAACGGCGGTGGTTACCTCCGTACCGCGCTGACTCTGTCGTCGATGCTTGCTAGCTCCCGCGCGGACAACCAGATCTTCGAGCAGCTGCGGTTCAACGACAAGCGCGGCGCCGAGACCCAGGCGGCCACCATCCGGTTTTCGGGTGCGGTGCAGTACGGGGAGTCGCTATTCCCAACTGGCACCGCGTTGCCGCGCTTAGGGTTGCCGCGCGTCTACGCATTGACCAGTGAAGAGACCTGCTCGGCGAGCGAGTCCGTAATCAACAGCCTGCGCGGCGTGGGTATCACCGTGGTACTGATAGGCAGAACGACTTGTGGCAAACCGTACGGCTTCAGCCGTAGAGACAATTGCGGTGTCTCGTACTTCCCGATCGAGTTCCAGGGGGTCAACGCCATAGGTTTCGGCGACTACGCCAACGGATTCAGTCCCACATGTGAGCTCGCCGACGACTTCGACCACGCGCTGGGCAGCAGCTCCGAGCGCTTGTTGGCCGCAGCGCTGTTCCACGTGGATAGCGGCAGCTGCCCAATGCAATCGATGTCCTCCGCGCTACCCGCCCGCGGAGCCGCTCGTGTTCCGGGGCAGCCTGTCCTGCGCGGCAAAGTGCTGGCGCCTGCACGGCACTGATTTTCCGGTGATTGCTCTCTCGCCTTCGGCATTCACCGCCTTGCCATCCATCGTCGGCGTTTTCACCGACATCGACGACACACTGACAACGAAAGGCGCGATCACTGACGACGCGCTGCAGGCGTTAGCCGCGCTGCGCGACGCCGGCGTCCACGTCATCCCTATCACCGGGCGCCCGGTCGGCTGGAGCGAGCCGTTCGCTTTGAAGTGGCCCGTCGACGCGATCGTTGCGGAGAACGGAGCAGTGGCACTGGTGCGAACAGACGCGGGCAGCCTGCGCAAGCTCTACCAGCAGGACAAAGCCACGCGCGTCGCTAACTTCGCGCGCATGCAGCAGGTCGCGCAGCGCGTTATCGATGGCGTACCTGATGCTGTGCTCTCGCGGGACAGCGCCGGTC
>JBKJTX010000152.1:0-8472 GCA_046590315.1 Ramlibacter sp.
CGCCCACCTGTACGCTGGAAAATCCCATGGTCGGCGGCGAGCCGCTACCGGAGTAGACGCGGCTCACGTACAAGCGTTTGCCGCCCTCCTCGAAGAAAGCCCGCGCCGCATGCCACATGTAGTTATCGAACTCGGTGGTCGTGTCGTCGTCGTTGAGGAAGTGCAGTCGCTCCTTGCCGCCGTATGTTCGCTCGAACTCCACCAGACTGGTGACGATGTCGGGCTCGATGTCGAGCGGTCCGTAGCGCGTGGGCCCGACGAAGCCGGTCGTGGTCGTGCTCACGCCCTCGATCGACTTGGCGCGGAATGAAGTTTCCTCGACGAACACGCCGGGTGCTAAATACTCAGGCATAGAGGGTCTCCTCTCGGGGGTGGGGCATCAGGCAACGAACAAATAGGAGGCGTCCTGCGGGGCAACGCCCGCAGTGCGCGCGGTGAGGGGCACGCGGTAGTCCATCCGCAGCGGCAACGCCGGCGACAGAGTGGATTCGATGACGTCGCGCGGCTGCGATAGCTGCGCCAGCACAACGCCCAGGTCGGCGAAGTCCGGCACGGCCGGCGGCGGCGAAGCTGGCGACCAGAAGGCGGTGAGTGCGAGCTGCCAGCTGAAATCGTTGCGCGCTTCCGGCGGCGACGCGAGCAGCATGCGCGGTGGCTCGGGATACGGAAACATCACGGCGACGCGGCCATGATCGTCGGCCAGGCCCAGGCCGCGCGTTCGTCCGTCGATGGCGACACCAAGCAAGCTCCATGCACCTTCGCGCCCGCTGCCGAACTCGCGCAGCTGCGCGTAGACCACCGCCAGCGGCTCGGGCACCGGCCGGCTGGGTGCGGAGAACAGTGGAACGCGTTCCAGCAGCCAGGGCGGAGGTGAGCCTTCTTCGGTCGGCAACACGATCGGCTGAGGCGGCGACAGCCACGGCGCGAGCCAGGTGAACAGGCCGCGCGCGGGCAGATCGGCGTCGAACTCGATCGGCAGGAAACGGCCCTTCGGGTCGTTCACTTTCACACGGTACGGCCGCAGGGCGGTGGCCCACAGCACCTCCGGCGCATCATTGCTGTATTCGAATTCCCGCAGGCCGGGCACGGTGTGCGCGACGTACACCCCGCTGCGATTGGGCTGAAGCACGGAGCGCGCGTAGGGGTTGGCGCGCGGGTAGATCTCGACCTGCAGCCCTTCGACGTTCGAGGTGGCGCCGGCGATGTCCCAGAAGCGAATCCCCAGCGCGCTGTGGCGCGACACCCGCTCCATGATATTGACAGTCGTCATGCCGCGACCTGCCCGGCATCGAACTGCCGCGTCTGCACCGGCGCCGACTCGCCGATGTGGACTTCCGAATCAATCGGCACCATGCGCAGCGTGTAGGTGGCGGATGCCGGCAGGCGCGGCCGCAAACGGTCCCACAACGTCAGGTAGTCGGCCAGCGACAGCGGCTCGCAGATCAGCTCGATGCCTTCGTTGGGGCCGAAGGTGTCGGTCTCGGTCAGGTAGTGGTTGAGGTGGCCCGCGCTCAAAGCGCCGGTGTCTTCCATCATTCGCATGACCCAACCCAGCATGCGGTGCTGGCGTTCTACGTCGGGCGCCCACGGCGTGATCATGTATTGCAGGTCCAGCGGCAGCGACGGCCGGAAGCGCCTGCCGTCCAGCGAGCGCCGCTGCGTCATGTTGCGGACCGCGCCGTTGACAGCGACTCGGTAGAGGTACACCGAGTAGCCCTCCTGCATCGGTGTTTCGAAGTCACGTGTCTGGTAGAGGCTCACTTCGAGTCCCGAGCCAAACTCGGAGCGCGGATAGCGATCCCGGATCAAGCCGGCGAGCGCGGTGCTGGTGGCGGCGATGGCGCGGTGGTTGGCCATGGTCAGTCGCGTGCCCGCAAGATCGCGTCGAGCTGTGCGTCGCCGGCGATCCGGCGATACCGCACCCTGCCGTCGGCGCCTCGCGCGTCGTCAATCAATCGCTGCTGCTTCATCCAGGTCAATGCCATTTCCATCTCGTCAGTTGTCATGGACAGGCCCAACGGAAGCCACCAGCGCCGGATACCTTCTGTCGAGTCACTGGCGTGCGGGTGATCGCGCAGGTACTGGGCCAATGCGCGGATGGCTGCATGCGGCTCGGGGGCTTCATTCATTCGCCGTGTGGGTTGTGGACGCCTTGTGATCGCAAGTCCCGTTCCAGCACTGCCGGATGCGTAAGTGCTTGATTTGCAAGGGAAGTCTTCCGAGCGACGGCGGCGTGCCGGGATCTATTTGTCCTGGCGGCGGCATCCGCAGGCGCGGTGCGCGACGTCATTCCTCGTCGTAGCGCGCGGCTGAATCGTTTTGTCCTGGTGGCTGGGCGGTTTGGTCCTGGCAGAACCCGAGCGCTGAAGTCGTATCATCGCGGGCCATGAGAAAACAAGGGACGGTCCTACGCTGGGACGAAACGCGAGGCTCCGGCTTGATCCGGAATCCCGAAAGTAGCGTTGACGTGATTTTTCAAGCGCGAGATTTTCTCGGCTCCCTGCAAGACCGCCCGTATGCCGGGCTGGAGGTGACCTTCGAGCAAATCCCCGGGGATGGCAAAGGCCCGCGCGGCGTGTCGGTCAAGTCGCTGGGCGTGGAATCCTTGGCGGGCGATGCCAAGCGCGGCCATGCCACACAACCGCAGCCCATGGATGCTGAGGCAGGCACAGTGTTCTCCAACGGCTCGCCATTTGCGCTCGTCCTGATGCTGGCATGCACGGCGCTTGTTGCGTGGGCGGCATGGGGCCATCAGTTGCCGTGGTGGGCACTGGGGGCTTGTGTCCTGCTGAACCTGTTCATCTTCCTTGCCTGGCGGCGCAACAGGCGCCTCGCGGGTTGAAGCACCGCATCCAGTCCTCGGATCGCTGCGTAAGGGTTGCAAGCGCTCGCGCTTCGTCAGGCCCATCCCGGCCGGCGTAACTCTTCAATGCTACGCAAGGTCAACTCCATGAAAAAACTCGCCATCGCCCTCGCCACCACCGCCCTGCTGGGCGCCTGCGCCAGCGGCGGCATGCAATCCAGCATGCCGATGTCCGCGCCGACTTCCGCTGAAAATGTCGTGATGGTCGGCGGCGCCGCCATGTACCCGAGCAAGGACATCGTTGATAACGCTGTCAACTCCAAGGACCACACCACGCTGGTGGCCGCAGTCAAGGCCGCGGGCCTGGTCGATACGCTGAAGAGCCCCGGCCCGTTCACCGTTTTCGCACCCACCAACGCTGCGTTCGCGACGCTGCCGGCAGGCACAGTTGACACCCTGCTCAAGCCTGAGAACAAGGCAACGCTTACCAAGGTGCTCACGTATCACGTGGTGCCTGGGCGCATCGACGGCGCGTCGCTGGGCAAGATGGTTGCTGCCGGCAACGGCCGCGCCATGCTCAAGACCGCGAGCGGCGGCACGCTGGTTGCGACCATGCGCGGCGGCGATGTGGTGATCACCGATGAAAAGGGCGGGTCGGCTACCGTGACCATCGCCAACGTCTACCAATCCAACGGCGTGATCCACGTGGTCAACCGTGTGCTGTTGCCGAGCTGATCGGCAACGCGACGCTTAAGGCAGAGCTTCCTTAGCGCAGGGTCTTGGCCAACCAGTCGAGCACGTCTTTGGTGACGGCGTCCCGGTTGGTTTCGTTCAGGAGCTCGTGCCGGGCGTCGGTGTAGTAGCGGTGTTCCACGCGCGTGAGGCCCAGGGCCTTGTAACGCTCCATCAGGGCTTGCGTGCCCTTGAGATTTTCGCCGACCGGGTCTTTTTCGCCCTGGATGATCAAGAGCGGCAGTGTTTTGGGAATGCGGGCTTCAAGGGCTGGATCGCGCATGCGGGCGAAGCCCGCAAAGATGTCGCGCGCCAACTCATTGCTGAACGCAAAGCCATTGAGTGAGTCGCTGGTGTACTTCCGAACTTCCTCGGCGTCGCGGCTCAGCCACTCAAAACCGGTGGGGCCCTTGAACGGCTTGTTGAACTCGGTGAACAGACCCGCCCAAACCGCCGACGGCGCTAGCGGTGAAGTCTTGACCGAGCCGTCGAGCGCGTCGAGTAGCTGTTTGGGCGGCGGCGGTCCATAAGAGGTGCCGCTGTACACCAGCGCGTCCAGCAGCTCGCCCCTGCGCTCGATGTAATCCTGCGCCATGAACGAGCCCAGGCTGTGGCCGAACAGCGCGAGCTTGAGGCCCGGATGTGCACCTCGCAAACGCTGCGTAAACGCAATCTCGTCCTCGACCATCCGGTTCCAGCCGTCCGGGCCGGCGTCTCCCGTGGCGCCCGAGCGCAGACGCGTGCGGCCGTGACCGCGGTGGTCGGTGGCGTACACCGCGTAGCCTTCCCCGGTCAGCGCCTTGGCAAAGCGGTCGTAACGCCCGCTGTGTTCAGCAGCGCCATGCACGACCTGGATCACGGCCCGCGGCCGCCCCGCCGGCAGCCATCGGCGGTAGTGGATGGTGGTGCCGTCAGCAGCGGTGAATGTCTGCCAGTCGGCCGTGCCCGCCGGCACGCTGGACGCCATCGGTGCCGTGGAGCAGCCTGACACGGCCAGTCCGGCGCCTGCCGCGGCGGCCGCCATCAAGAGTGCGCGTTTTGTCATCGTCATTCGGTATCTCCTTGTGGGTTGTCGGGGGTGCCGATGCCTGCAAATTCGGCTGGCAGAAAGCTATCACATACCGAGCAAAAGAGAATGATGTAGAACCATAAGACGCAAGCAAAAACACGCGATTGGTTTCGTTTCAAAGTGGCTATGCCATCGCGTGCTGGGCTGTCGTGTCGATTTTCCTAGCCGCCCTAGGCAATTTGCCTAAAGCGCGGCGTCGGGCGCGGAGTTTGATCGAGGCACGTAACCAAATGAAGCGGCTATGGATCGCGCCCCTAAAGAATTATCAGCCGTGCAGGCCTGCGTGCCATCTCCCGACTCCGTATCGAACTCCGACGGCGAACTGGCGCGTCTTCGCCGATCGCATGCGCTGCTGCTGTCGACCCTGAACGCGTCGGGTGAAGGCATCCTCACCCTTCAGTACGAGGACGGCTCCTTTTTTTACAACGCGCGCTTTGCCCAACTCTGGGGACTGCCTCAAGGCAGCCCGACCCCGTTGTCGGGCGAAGAACTGGTCGAGCACCTGGTGGCGCAAGTCCTCCATGCTGACGCTTTGCGGGAACATGTGCGCCGCCGCCGGGAGAACCCCGAGGACGAAGGGCTCAGCGCTATCGAACTAAAGGACGGGCGGGTGCTGGAGCGCCAGGTCTGTCCGCAGCGGATCGACGGCCGCTGCGTGGGCAGCGTCATCACCTTCCGGGACATCACCGAGCGCCTTCGCTACGAAGAGAGGATGACGTTCAACCATGCGGTGCTAGAAAAATTGCCGCCGATGTTCTGGATTGACCGCGACACTCAGTTGATTTCTTACGTCAACCCCGCGATGTGCGAGCACCTGGGTTACAGCGCCGAGGAGCTGGTGGGTATGCGTGTTTCGCAGTACGACGCCAAGTACCCGGACGACAATCCGGACCTCGAACCGGCGTTCGAACAATTCGGCAGCCCGCTGCGCTATGACAGCGTGCACCGTCGCAAGGGCGGCTCGCTTCGGGACGTACGGCTTTGGACCGTCAAGGTCGAGGTCGCGTCCAAGTGCATCTACGTGGTGACCGCGCGCGACATCACTGCCCAAAAGCGAGGCCAGCGTGAAAAGAAAGACCAGGAAACCACGCTGCGAGCGCTGATCGATTCCATACGGGACCCCATCGCTTACAAGGGCTTGGATGGCGTCTACCTCGGCTGCAACGAGGCCTTTAGCGTGCTCGTCAACTCACCGGCCAGCGCCATCATTGGTCACACGGTGCACAACTTCCTGTCCAAGCGCATGGCCGACGCGGTGGTCGCCAGCGAGCAGAAGGTCTTAGCCACGCTGCAGCCAATCTGCTATGACGCGAGGGTCACCCGCGCCGACGGGTCGCCTGCGCTCTACGACACCGTGCGCAGCCCACTGTGGGACCACGAGGGCAAGGTACTCGGCATCCTGAGCGTCGCGCGCGACATGACCGAACGCAAGAGAAGCGAAGAGGAGGTTCGCCGGGCCAAGGAGGCGGCCGAGGACGCGACGCGCATGAAGTCCGATTTTCTTGCCAACATGAGCCACGAGATTCGCACGCCCATGAATGCCATCATCGGCCTGTCGCACCTGGCGCTCAAGACCGAACTCACGGCACGCCAACGCGACTACATCGTCAAGGTCCAGAGTTCGGGCCAGCACCTGTTGGGCCTCATCAACGACATCCTGGACTTCTCCAAGGTCGAAGCCGGCAAGCTCGATTTGGAAAGCACCGACTTTGAACTCGAGAAGTTGCTGGACCATACGGGCAATCTCATCTCGGAAAAGAGCCACAGCAAGAGCTTGGAACTGGTGTTCGAGGTTGCACCCGATGTACCCCCGCACCTGGTCGGCGATTCGCTGCGCCTCGGGCAGATTCTGCTGAACTACGCCAACAACGCCGTGAAGTTCACGGACCAGGGCGAGATCGTCATTTCCGTGCGGGCCAGCGAGCGCACCGAGACCGACGTGCTGCTAAATTTTCGGGTGCGGGACACTGGCATCGGCCTCACCTCCGAGCAGATCGGCCGGCTGTTTCAAAGCTTCTCGCAGGCCGACACGTCGACCACGCGCAAGTTCGGCGGCACGGGCTTGGGCCTGGCCATCTCCAAGAAGCTGGCCGAGCTCATGGGCGGTGAAGTGGGCGTGGAAAGTGAATCCGGCAAGGGCAGCACCTTCTGGTTTTCCGCACGGCTGGGCATCGGCACGGCAGCCCGTCGGGAGCTACTGCCCAGTGTCGACTTGCGCGGTCGTCGCGCGCTGGTGGTCGACGACAACGACCAAGCACGGGCCGTGATGGTCGACTTGCTCGAGGGCATGACCTTTGTCGCAACCCAGGCGGACTCCGGCATGGCCGCGGTGCAGGAGGTGCGCCGCGCCGCAACCGCCGGACAGCCTTACGATGTGGTGTACGTGGATTGGCGCATGCCCGGCATGGACGGCGTGCAAACCGCGCGCTCGATCCGTGCGCTGGGGCTGACGTCCGCGCCGATGGTGCTGATGGTGACGGCCTATGGCCGCGAGGAAGTCTTGAAGGAAGCCGAGGACACCGGCATTCACAACGTGCTGCTCAAGCCCGTCAACGCATCCATGCTGTTCGATACCACCATGAGCGCGCTGGGCGGTCAACGGACAACGCAGCCCCTGGCGGCGTCAGCCCCCGATGCAGCCAGCGACCACCGCCTGGCCGCGCTGCGTGGCTCGCGCATCCTGCTGGTGGAAGACAACGAGATCAATCAACAGGTGGCGCGCGAATTGCTGGAAGACGCCGGCTTCGCCGTCGACGTGGCAGACAACGGCGAAATTGCGCTTGGCCTCGTGCAGCAGTACAGCTACGACCTGGTATTCATGGACATGCAGATGCCCGTGATGGACGGCATCGCTGCCACGCAGCACATGCGCAAGCTCGCGCCGCTGGAAAACCTGCCCATCGTGGCCATGACGGCGAACGCGATGGAGCATGATCGCCGCAGGTGCTTCGAAGCCGGCATGAACGACTTTCTCGTGAAGCCCATCGAGCCTCTGGACATGTGGGCCATCCTGGCGCGATGGATACGCCCACGCGCCAAGCCGGCGCCCTTCCCCACGCCGGCGCACAGCGCCATCCCGCTTGCCGCAACCCAGAGCCAGAGCGCAGCGGTCGACGGTTTGCCCCACGGAATTGCAGGCCTCGATACCGCGGTGGGGTTGGCTCGCATGGTGGGAAAAAAGCCGCTCTATCTTGCAATGTTGCGCCGCTATGGCGTGGGCCAGCGCCAGATGCTTGAGGAGCTGCGAGCCGCCATCGGCGCTAGCGATCTGGCGACCGCGCAGCGCTTGATTCACACCACGAAAGGCGTCTCCGGCACCGTGGGTGCCGTCGTGGTGGAGCAGCACGCCGGCGCGCTTGAAAGCGCGTTGCGGGCAGGCGCCACTGCGGCCGAGGTGCAGGCATTGCTGCCATCGTTGGAGATGCCTTTGCTTGCATTGCTAGATGCTTTGCAGGCCCAGCTGCCGCCGTAGACTCCGCTTTCACGGGCGCTTCAGCAGCGCAGTTGAGCGAACCGCCTGAGGCTGGCGGCCAGCGCTTCCTCGCCCTCCAGCGCTTGTATGGCATTGGCACTGCGCATCCGCGCTTGTTCGAAAGGGATGCGCTTGCGCAGCCGCGCACATTCTTCGCGGTCACTCTTGGCCATCGCCACGCGTTGCCGCCGCACGCCGTCCCGGGTCGGCACGGGCGCTTCGTCTGTGCTGATGGCGCGCCCGCCGCAGGGCACCTGGCTGTACGTGGTGGTTCGTCCCACGCCGCATTTGTAAACGGCCTGCGCCGACGCCGGCAAACACGCCACCCAGAGAAGCATGATGACCATCCAAAAACCGAGCTTGCAATGCATGGCACCCCCAAACTGCTGAGCTGAT
>JBKJTX010000468.1:0-4456 GCA_046590315.1 Ramlibacter sp.
GATCAGCCGGCCGGCCAGGTCGCGGTCCCAGCGCGGCATCATCACCAGCGTCGCGCCGACATAGATGCTGGAGTGCATCACGCTCACCATGCCGGTGATGTGGAACATCGGCACCACAAGCAGCGTCACGCTCTCCGAAGTGCCATTGCCCCAGGCAGAGGCGGATACGGCGTTGTGCATGATGCTGCTGTGCAGGTGCATGCAGCCCTTGGGCAAGCCCGTGGTGCCGCTGGTGTACGGCAGCACGGCCAAGTCTGAAGGGCCGACGTCGAGCGCGGGGACGGGTGCTGTGTTGTCCAGCGCTTCGTTCCAGTGCATTACCTGGCCGCCTTCGAGTTGCGGCAAAGCATGACGCGTGAGCAGCCAGTCGCGCCAGGCCGCGGGCAAAGGATCTGCGTCGGGTGCGTCGGGGTCGAAGCCGTCGGTGAAGTGGGTGACGATCAAGTGCGCGAGTCGTTCGTGGGCCGGCAAGGCATTGCTTGCCTTCGCGATCTCGGGGGCGAGGTCGGCGGTGGTGATGGCGACTTTCGCGTCCGGGTCGTTGATGTAGTGCTTGATCTCCTCTGCGCGGTTCATCGGGTTCACCGGCACCACCACGGCATTGGCCCGCAAGATCGCGAAATGCGCGATGACCAGCTGCGGGCAGTTCTGCATGTCGAGCATCACCCGGTCGCCTTTTTTCACGCCAATCATCGCCAGCCGCGCGGCCAGGCGCTCGGCCTTTGCGACCACCTCGCGATAGCTCAAACTGCGGCCGAAGAAAATGAGCGCGGCCTTGTCGGGGTAGCGCCGTGCGCTGGTGGCCAGATTGTCCCAGAGTGACGTGGCGGGCGGGGTCAGGTGGTGCGGCAAACGAGCCGGCCAGACTTTGTAGTGGGGGCGTTCCATGATGCTGCCCAGCCTAACGGCCTGCGTGTTGCATCGCATCAGGGATGCCCCCAAGCCCGTCGCCTAAGCGACGGGTTTGAGTCGATCGATATCATGGGCCCACCTACGAGGAGATTCCATGAAATTGGTGCGCCACGCCTTGGCGATGTTGCTCCTGGCGGTATGCACTGCCGCGAGTGCCGCGTTCCCGGACAAGCCGATCCGCGTGGTCATTGGATTTCCGGCGGGCGGTCCACTGGACCAACACGCGCGGCTGTTGAGCGAGCGCCTGCAGGCCGTGCTCGGCCAGCCCATCATCGTCGACTACAAGGCAGGCGCAGGGGGAACCGTTGGCGCCCAAGAGGTGATGAAGGCGGCGCCCGACGGCTACACACTCATGCTCGCCAACACCGGCGTGATGGTCATCAACCCCGGGCTCTACAGCAAGCTGCCGTATCAGACGCTGCGCGACTTCACGCCCATCGCCCGCACAGCCATGCAGCCCCTAGCCCTGCTGGTCAACACCAAGGTACCGGCGAACACTTTGAAGGAGTTCATCGACTACACGCGGGCGCGGCCCGGGCAGGTGAACTACGGCTCGGCCGGCAACGGCGGTATCAGCCACCTGGCTCCCGAGATGTTCAAGAACGTCACCGGCCTTTTTATGGTCCACATTCCCTATCGCGGCAGCGCACCGGCGTTCACCGATCTCATCGGGGGACAAGTTCAGTTTATGGCCGAATCGATCCCTCAGGCGGCGACCTATCACAAGCAAGGCAAGGTGAAGGCGCTCGCGGTGACGAGCCGCGAACGCAATCCCGCGCTGCCCGACGTTCCCACGGCGATCGAAAGCGGCATCAAGGACTTCGAGGTCGTTGGCTTTTATGGCTTCCTCGCTCCCGCTGGCCTGCCTAAAGACGTGACTGCCAGGCTCAGCGACGCATTCAAGCAGGTTCTCGCCACGCCGGATGTTCGCAATCGCATGATCACCCAAGGCGCCGACCCCGCGTACCTCGGAGCGGAGGACTTCGCCAAGTTCCTCGCGGCGGAAATGCCTCGATGGGCCGACGCCGTGAAGAAGTCAGGCGCGCGCCTGGATTGAGTTCTAGGTAAGGCCGCTGTCGGGCTGGAACATCGACAAATCCAGCTTCCATTCGTTGCCCAGCCAATACGCATGCTCGGTGTGGTCGGCCAAGTCGTCACCCGAGACGCCGTGTACGAAAACGTCCAGTAGGCCGCGGTGCTGGTCGAGCCAGGGAATCACCTGGTCGAACTCCGCGGCGCTGAACGCGAGCTGACAGCTCCACGCCGGGTGCGGACCCACGAGCTTTTCATGCACGCGGCCGACGCTCACCTTGAACAGGCGCCCTGCTTCCTGCGCGAGCGCCCGGGCTTGCTCCACCGTGTCGGGGCCGAAGTAAATGTGGGCGTGATAGGCCCCATGGGTATTGACCGGGCGTTGCGGCATCTCAGGTAGCCCAGTGAGCGCGGAACACCGGCGCCACCCGTTCATGGGCTTCGATGCGCTGCAGGGTTGCGAAGAAGTCCGCCCGATGCTGCTGGAGGTGGGCGCGGGTACCGGACCACTTGGAGACCACAACGGCCAGAAAATCCAGCGCGCCCGGCGTCGGTCCCGACAGGTATGGGTCAGCAGCGAAGGTGTCCGCAAAGATCTCCCAGTGGCGGTGCAGCTGCGCCCGCGTGCCAACTCGCAGCGCCTCATGCGCCGCCTTGTCTGTGGCGGCCGTCCTGCGTTCAGGATAGTCGCTGATGCTGATTGCGCTGTAGCAGTCGGCCGCGATGAACACGTCCAGCGCTGATGACGGTTCCCAGCTGGCGGCCTGCACGATACGGTACGGCAATGCTGCGGCGTGCAGCGCCACCTCAACGGCGGTCGAACCCGAACCCTTGAAACCGTAGAGCGTGTACATGAGAAGAGAGTTTACGGCTTGGCTGCAAAAACTCGATGACCCGTCATGGCATCACGAGAGCGAATCGCGCGTGCTGCCGGCCGTCCACCTCGACCTGCCCGAAAAACATGGCATGCGGGCGCACCCACAGCCCTGAATCGTTGTAGAGCGGGCGGTAGACGACCAGAGGCTCGAGCGTTTCGGAATGGCGAGCGACACCGACCACCTCATACTCCCCGCCCTTGTAGTGGCGGTAGCGGCCCAGAGGCGTGTTCGGCAGCGGCAGGAGATCGTTCATGCTTCGGTGCGAGCGGTGCGAGCGGTGCGACTCGCAGGAATGCGCACATAGTAATTGTCGAACTCGCCCTCTTCGGTCAGAGCGAACCCATGCCACATGTAAAAGCGATTGGAGTCACTTCCGGCCAATGCGCCGACGCGAAGCTCTTGCGTCGAAGCGTCTGCCAGCACGAACACGTGCGCCAGTACGGCGGTGCCGAGGCCACGGCGTTGATACGCGGGGCGGATATACAGATGATCGAGCAACAAGCCTTCGGGCGACGGCTTCACCACATAGAAGCCGACTCGTTCGCCCTGAACCTCGATGAGCCAGGTGCAGCTTGGATCGAAGCCGGACAGGAAGCGCTCACGCGCGCGAGCCGCATCGAAGCGCCCTGCTCGCTCGAGACTGTCGCGCATGGCTTCGATGCGAATGGCAATCAGCGCGTCGGCGTCCGACTCGGAAACCGCGACGTAGCGCATCGATGCCTCACCGTGCATGGATCAGTCCCCTTGCATGCCACGCGGCACAGGCCGCAAGCGCCAGGCCGGAAGTCACTTCGAACCAGATGGTCAGGTTCATCGCCAGCGTGTGTTCCGAGCACAGGAAAGGTGCGTGAACGTCTCGGCGTTCTTCGTCAGGACAACTGACTTGTAGGTGTCGAGCGCGCGTAGCACCTGCTTCTCGGGGTCGTTCACGATGGATCTCCTTCTGACAAGCGCAACTCGGTACAACCAAACTCATTGGGGCCGCCAATTTGCCCAGACAACACGAACGGCAAACAGCAGACTGTGGCGGGCTTGGGGTTTGTGGGGTCAGTTAGATTGCATTCTGGACTTTGTTGGCAAGGGGATGCGTCAACGGCGCAACCTCGGCCAAGGCACGCTTGAACGCCTCCAGCTCCAATATGGGCGAGTCCTCAACGACCATTGACTCATCCCAAGGAATCATCAGGCCGCGACCCAAGTCTCCCGTTCCATGCACGCCTTTAGAGGAAAGCGATACCCAAACATGGCGTAACGTGGCGTAGTAACCCGCACCCAGTATGGCTCCCACCAGCAAGACCGATCCCACCAGGCTGAGCATTGAGGACATGGGATTTGTGAAATGAGACAGCGCTGTACCAGCTGCAACCGCGACGATGTACCACGCAGACTGCTTACGAAGCGCCGCGGCCGGGACGGTGAATGAGTGAGTCGCCACGCGCTGCAAATTAACGTTGACGATGACCAGCGCACGGCAACTGCGGCAAAGCCGCCTTCTGATGTTGTGCGTCGGAGTCGATCGAATACGAAGGGACTTCCCACTTCGAGGTAACGGCATCAAGTGCCAAGATTGGGTTGTTCATTCAATCTAAAACCTTTGTGAAGGAGAAGTCCCATGAGCGAGATTACACCAAAC
The DNA here is from genome assembly GCA_046590315.1 of Ramlibacter sp. Taxonomy (GTDB): domain Bacteria; phylum Pseudomonadota; class Gammaproteobacteria; order Burkholderiales; family Burkholderiaceae_C; genus Ramlibacter. The sequence continues at coordinate 4,456 of JBKJTX010000468.1, forward strand.
A
>JBKJTX010000483.1:0-7288 GCA_046590315.1 Ramlibacter sp.
GTTCGATTTGGAGCTGACCCGTGCGGTGAGCGATGCAGTGTCGGTACCGGTGATCGCCTCGGGCGGCGTCGGCAACCTTGACCACCTCGCCGATGGGATCCAGAAGGGCGGCGCCGACGCTGTGTTGGCCGCGAGCATCTTCCACTACGGTGAGTACACGGTCGGCGAGGCCAAGGCGCTCATGGCCGGCCGCGGCATCCCGATCCGGCTCTGACGCTGCGTTCGTGCGGGCGGCGCCCTTGCCTCACAATAGGCGCATGGATTGGCTCAATCAGGTCAAGTGGGACGCCCAGGGCCTCATTCCGGTGATTGCCCAGGAAGCAGGCAGCAACGACGTGCTGATGTTCGCCTGGATGGACCGAGAGGCGCTGCAGCGCACCGCCGACACCGGCCGCGCGGTTTACTACAGCCGTTCGCGCGCCAAATTGTGGTTCAAGGGCGAGGAGTCGGGGCACGTGCAGCAGGTACGCGAAATTCGCATGGATTGCGACAACGACGTGCTGTTGCTCAAGGTCACGCAACTTGGGCATGACCCCTCGATCGCCTGCCACACCGGACGCCACAGTTGTTTCTTCCAACTTTACAAGGACGGCGCATGGCAGGTGGCGGAACCGGTCTTGAAAGATCCACAGACCATCTACAAGTAGGCCTATGAGTTCCAACGATTCGCTGGCGCGCCTGGCCGCCATCATCGAAAGCCGCAAGGCCGTCAACGGCGGCGACGCGCAGACGAGCTATGTCGCGCGCCTGCTGGATAAAGGCCCCGACGCCTTTTTGAAGAAGATTGGAGAAGAAGCCACCGAGGTGGTCATGGCGGCCAAGGATGCGGATGGCGGCGGTGACCGGCAAAAAATCGTCGCTGAAGTGGCTGACCTTTGGTTCCACAGCATGATCGCGCTGGCCCACTACGGGTTGGCGCCTGCGGATGTCATCGCCGAATTGGAGCGCCGCGAGGGGACGAGCGGTATCGAGGAACAAGCCTTGCGTAAGGCCCAACAACGTGAGGAAGGGGCAATTTGATGGCGCAGACCGATTTCGCGGAATTCGAGGCCAAGTCCGACGGCGACCGCACCGTCATGCACGTCCTGTACGGCCTGCACACCGTTGCTTGGGCCAGTGTGGGCATGCTCGCGGTGATCGCACTCATCGTCAACTACATCAAGCGCGCCGATGAGCACGAGCCGCTGTACGTGAGTCATCACAACTACATGATTTCCACTTTTTGGTGGACGGTGCTGTGGCTGGTCGTGACGTCGCCCTTGTGGGTTCTTGTCCTACTACCCGGCGTGATTGCATACACGATCATTGGCCTTTGGTACCTCTACCGCTGCATTCGCGGCTGGCTGCGCTTCACCAGCGGCCGGCCCCCGTACTGAGGGTGTGAACCGACCATGAGCGTCGTTGATTCCAATTGCATTTTCTGCAAAATTGTCGAAGGCAAGATCCCCTCGCGCAAGGTCTACGAGGACAAAGACATCTTCGTCTTCCACGACATCCACCCGTGGGCGCCGGTTCACATGCTGATGATCCCCAAAGCGCACGTCACTTCGCTGGCGGAAGTGGGTCCCGAGCATGCGGCCCTGCTCGGCCGCATGATGACCCTCGCCCCCAAGCTAGCTTTGCAGGAAGGGTGCCGGCCCTATCCTGAAGGCGGTTATCGCCTGGTCGTCAACACCGGCAACGATGGCGGCCAGGAAGTGCATCACCTGCACGTCCACGTGTTGGGCGGCCCGCGTCCTTGGCTCAAAGGCTGAGCTTTAGGCAAGCTCTGAACAAGTCGCGCCGTGCGCGACGGCAAAGCCCGTCCCCGGAGGGGCTCGGTTCAAAACGGGCGTCTTGCCCACCAAGTTCCTTGCCCGTGCCTACGGGCACGGGCTGCGAAACGTTGGCGGTCAATCCATCCCGTTTTGAACTCGAGCGCGCATGGCGGGACTTGTTCAGAGCTTCCCTACGGCCTGCGTGGGGCCTGAACTTCCCCTGGCCGACTAGAATCCCACTCAACTGATACAGGAGAAATCCATGGGTTCAATTTCCATTTGGCACTGGCTGATCGTGCTGTTGATCATCGTGTTGGTGTTCGGCACCAAGAAGCTCAAGAACATCGGCTCAGACCTCGGCGGCGCGGTGAAGGGTTTCAAGGACGGCATCAAGGATGGTGCAGCCCCGGAAACGCCGGTACCGCCGGTGGCGCAGACGCAGGTGACCGGCGCTCAGCCGCCGGCCGACCGAACCACGATCGACGTGGAAGCCAAGAACCGCTCTTGAGCCGCGCTTTCAAGGCCGTTCCAATGCGGGCGCCAGCAGCATGATCGACCTCGGCATTGAGAAGATGATGGTGATCGGCGCCGTGGCGTTGATCGTCATCGGCCCGGAGAAGTTGCCGCGCGTGGCCCGCACAGTGGGTACGCTCCTCGGTAAAGCGCAGCGCTACGTGGCCGACGTGAAGGCCGAAGTCAACCGTTCTATCGAACTGGAAGAACTCAAGAAGATGAAGGAAACCGTGGAGACTGCGGCGCGCGACGTCGAGAGCTCCATTCACGGTGGTGTGAACGAGATCGAGCGCTCGCTGTCCGAGGCGACCGCGACGCTGAACGGCGCTGGTGAGCATGATGCCCTCCTGGAGCCGCAAGTTTCGTACCCCGAATATCGCAATCCCAAGAAGAAGTGGCGCCTCAAACAGGGCGCCACGCCTAACTGGTACAAAGCGCGAAACGGCATTCGTACCAAGGCGTTGTCCGGGGCCGCGCGCGTGGCCCGGTATCGTCCGCAGAAATTGAACTGATGCCCGACCCGACCCCAGAAGATGAGCTTGCCGGAACCGAGCAGCCTTTCGTTGCCCACCTGGTCGAACTGCGCGACCGCCTGATCAAGGCGATGGTCGCCATCGGCTTGGTCGCGGGCGTGCTGTTTCTCTATCCCGGGCCCGGCGCGCTCTACGACATCCTTGCCGCGCCGCTGATCGCCAACCTCCCGAAGGGCGCCACGCTGATTGCGACTTCGGTGATCTCGCCATTCCTCGTGCCGCTCAAAATTCTTCTGATGGCGGCATTCCTGATCGCGTTGCCGGTCGTGCTCTACCAGGTGTGGGCCTTCGTCGCGCCGGGGCTTTACTCGCACGAGAAGAAACTGATGCTGCCGCTGGTCATTTCCAGCACTGCGTTGTTCTTCATCGGGGTGGGCTTTTGCTACTACTTCGTGTTCGGCCAGGTTTTTCAATTCATTCAAAGCTTCGCGCCCAAGAGCATCACCGCGGCGCCTGACATCGAGGCCTACCTGAGTTTCGTGCTCACGATGTTTATTGCGTTCGGCCTGGCTTTCGAGGTGCCGATCGTCGTGATCGTGCTCGCGCGCCTCGGAATGGTCACCATCGAAAAGCTGAAGGCGTTCCGCGGATATTTCATCGTGCTGGCGTTCGTGATCGCGGCGGTGATCACGCCCCCCGACGTGGTGTCGCAACTGGCGCTGGCCGTGCCGATGTGCGTGCTTTATGAAGTTGGCATCTGGGCGGCGCAACTCTTCATCCGACACACCCAGGCGCCCGTGGAGGGCGTCGCGAGCGCGGAGGACGGTCTGCCGCGCTAACGCTGGAGCGGCTTTTGCGCCTTGGGCCGCAGGCCCGGCGTGACGTTCAGCTCGACACCCTCGCTGCGTCGCTGCACGCGGAACTTCGCCGGCGTGCCCGGCTTAAGCGCGGCCACGCTCGACAGCAGCTCCGACACGTTGGCGATCTCCTTGCCGCCTACTTCGACGATGACGTCGCCGGGCCGCACGCCCGCCTGGGCGGCCGGCCCGTTCTGCAGCACGCCAGTGATCAGCACGCCACGCTTGGCCTGAACGCCGAACGTTTCCATGAGTTCGGGTGAGAGGTCGGCCGGCTCGACGCCAATCCACCCGCGCTTGACTACGCCTTCGGTGACGATGCCCTCGAGCACCAGCTTGCCGGTTGAAACGGGAATGGCGAAGCCGATGCCCATGCTGCCGCCCGATCGCGAGTAGATGGCGGTGTTAATCCCCATCAGATGGCCGTTGACATCCACCAGTGCACCGCCGGAATTACCGGGATTGATCGCCGCGTCGGTCTGGATGAAGTTCTCGAAAGTGTTGATGCCGAGTTGGTTGCGCCCGAGCGCGCTTACGATGCCGCTCGTGACGGTCTGCCCGACGCCGAACGGATTGCCGATGGCCAGCACCTGGTCGCCAACCTGCAGGGCGTCGGAGTTTCCGAGCGTGATGACGGGCAAGCGGTCGAGCGAAATTTTGAGGACGGCGAGGTCGGTGTCCGGGTCCGTGCCTATGACCTTGCCGCGGGCCTTGCGGCTGTCGTTGAGCACGACTTCGATCTCGTCCGCGCCTTCGACCACGTGGTTGTTGGTGAGGATATAGCCGTCGGCGCTGATGATGACCCCGCTGCCCAGGCCCGCTTGTGGCTGGCCGCTCTGGTCGCCGAAGAAGAAGCGGAACCAGGGGTCGTTGGCCTGGGGATGGCGCTCGGGCGCCTTGCTGGTGTTGATGCTCACTACGGCGGCGGAGGCGCGCTGGGCCGCCAGGCGATAGCTGCCCGGCGGCGGCGGGCCGGTGACGGTCGTCGGCGTCGGGGCTTGGAGTATCGAGACGCCGCGGCTCAGCGGCGCGCTGCCCCCGCGGCCCAACCACTCGGGCTTGAGCGTTGCGAGGACAAAGTAGGCTGCCAGCAGAACGGTGACAGCCTGAGAAAAAACCAGCCAGTAGCGGCGCATGATCGGCTCGGGACAGGCCCGAAAGTTTAGGTGTGCGACAAGTGTAGACGCGCTGCCGCTGCGCCGGGGGCAAGCCTCTAAACTGCGTGGCGCATCAGGCTCGCGTGCCCACGGTGGCGTCGGCCGAGATGGGCCTGCTCGACCGGCACCACCTCACCGGTGGCCGGATCGAGGATCGCGGCGCGAGAACGCATCGTGCGAGCCGCCTCGGCCATGCGTTCGGCATCGTGCAGGATGTCTTCCACCGGTGCAGCCCCGCTGGACAGGTGGACCACGCCGACGCCAATGTCGGCAAGGATTTCGACGCGCTCGCCTGAGGCCGCGGTGACCTCCACCGGCCGGCGCAGACTGCTCGCCACGCGCAGGCCCAGGGTGCGCAGCCAAGCCGGTGAATGGATGGTCTCGACCAGACAGACGAAGCAGCGGTCGTAGTACCGGCCCACCGGATTGACGACGCCAACGTGGCGCTGGATGCGGCTGGCCATGCAGACGAACATCTCGTTCACGCCAGCAGTGCCGACTTGGGAGGCGACCCGTTCGACGTTGAAGACCATGATGGCCAGCACGGCGCCATCGCGCCGGGTGCGCCGGCGGCGGCGCTGCGCCTTGATCATTTTTTGCACCAGGCCGATGCCGGTGTGAAGTTTGGTGACGGGGTCCAACTGCGATGTCACTCCGTCCAGAGGCCTGTTCTTCCATTCATGCCGTTCGCGCCGCCACAGCACAAAGCCGGTGAAGCCGTTGCACAGCGCCGCCGACAGGGCCAGCGCGGCATGCCCCCATACGCCCAGGCCCGGCAGAGTCATGGCGATCGCATACAAGCCAGCCACCGCCGGCAGGGTCAGCAGGCAGCCCAGTGACATCATCGGCGCGAGCCGGTCCCCCATCAGCCACGCACGCACGGTCAACCACAGCGTCACCACACAGCCGAGCAGTGAGATGCCGGCGGCCGCGGGCAGTTGCTGGGCCGGGGGCAATGCCAGACACGCAAAGCCCAGAATTGGCAGCAGCAGGGAAGTCGCGCGCAGAAGGCCGGACGTGAGCCGATCGCGCTGCGCTGCATTCAACCAGCCCCGAATCCAGAAATTCGCCAGGCCAACGCAAACCGGCCCGGCCAGGACTTGGGCCGGATGCATCAACTTGGGATTGACGGCCAGGCCTGCCTGCACCGGCACGCCGCTCAAGATCAGCACCAGCAGGAAGACCGTAAAGTGGTAGCCCACACCCTGGGCTTGAGACAGACTGGGGCGGGCGATCAGGTCGGCCAGACGTGCGACAGCGACCATGGCGATCGCGCCGAGGGCCATGCTCCAAATCATCAGCTCCTGTGCGCTCATCGCTCCCTTTGCGCTTTAACTTATTCATTATTGTGAGAGATGCCGAGTCCGGTATGCGGGTGGACCCTAGGGCGGTTGACGGACAATGGCATTTTTGGGTTTCGCGGCTGCCCCAATGGCAAATTCATCGCAGCGCCTGCAATCCTTGGACGCCAACCCCGCATGAGCACCCTGCCAATTGCCATCACCATGGGTGACCCCGCAGGGATCGGGCCGGAAATCATTTGCAGGTCATTTCGGGACGCGCCAGAAGTCGCGCGTGGCTGCTTCGTCGCAGGCGACCTTGCGACACTCCGCCGAGGCGCGCGCGCCATCGCCAGGCCGCACGAGGCCCCGTTGCCGTTCGCCTTGATCGAGACGCCGGCGCAAGCGCTGGATGCGCCACCCCGCTGCGTCCCATTGCTCCAGGCGGCGACGCCGTTCGAGCCCGTGCCATGGGGCCAGGTGATCGCCAGGGCTGGCATGGCCGCAGCAGAATGCGGCATATGGTCCGCCCAGGCCGCGTTGCGCGGCGCCATCTCCGCGCTGGTGACTGCTCCGTTGCACAAGGAGGCACTGGCCACCGCCGGCGTCGAATTTCCGGGTCACACCGAGTTGCTGCAAGCGCAAGCCGCCGCCTGGAGAGGCGTGCCGTTGGCCGAGATGCCGGTGCGCATGATGCTGGCCAACCATGAACTGCGCACCGTGCTCGTCAGCATCCACCTGTCGCTGCGCGACGCCATCGACGCGGTGACTGCGAACAACGTGCTCCAAACGCTGCGCATCACGCATGCGGCCGTGGGGCGTGCACTGGGTCGCACGCCGCGCATTGGCGTCGCGGGCCTCAACCCCCATGCGGGCGAAGGCGGCCTCTTCGGCCGCGAAGAGATCGACGCCATCATTCCGGCGCTCCGAGTTGCGCAAGCCGAAGGCATTGCGGCGAGCGGGCCCTTCGCGCCAGACACCGTCTTCATGCGCGCGCGCGCCGGCGAGTTCGACGTCGTAATCGCGATGTATCACGACCAAGGATTGATCCCGGTGAAGTACCTGGGTGTCGACAAGGGCGTCAATGTCACGCTCGGGTTGCCGCTGGTGCGAACCAGTCCCGACCACGGCACCGCTTTTGACATAGCAGGCACCGGACGCGCCGACGCGGCCAGCTTGATCGAAGCGATCCGCGTGGCGCGAAGCCTTACCGGGTCTTGAGGTTGTCGCGGATTTCGCGCAGCAGCACGA
>JBKJTX010000172.1:0-3400 GCA_046590315.1 Ramlibacter sp.
AGATGGGCGCCGTCGGGCGCATCGACCAGTTGCAGGGGCGCGCTTCGGTATGGCACGGCTTGGCCGAACTCACCGCCGCCGAAGGGGTGCGCCTGCTGCCGGCCATGGCCACCATCCACATTCAGGCCGGGCGTAAGGAGAAGATCCGTCCGGGTGACGTGCTGGGCGCGCTCACTTCCGATCTGGGCTACAGCCGCGAGCAAATCGGCAAGATCGACATCAACGAGTTTGCGACCTATGTCGCCGTGGAACGCGGCGTCGCGCTTGAGGCTGCTGCGCGGTTGAACGAGGGCCGGATCAAAGGGCGCAGCTTTAAGGCCCGTTTGTTGGATTGAAACAGTGAAAGAACCCATGAACAAAAACCAAGCGTGACCATGCCCTCCGATCCCAGACTCCGCACCCTGCCCGAAGCCAAGACGGTCGAGTTGTTCGACATCGTGATCGATCTGGAGCGACCGCTGAACTTCGGCGCCGGACCGGTGGGCCGCCGCGTGCTGTTCGGCCTCGCGGGCGGCACGTTCGAGGGCCCGCAGTTGCGCGGCGATGTGTTGCCCGGCGGAGGCGACTGGACGCTGGTTCGCCCCGATGGCACCGCGACCCTCGACGTGCGCCTCACGCTGCGCACGCACGACAGCGCATTGATCTACATGTCGTACGCGGGTCGCTGGAAGTCGCCGCCTGAGCTTGCGAAAGCCCTCGCCGATCCCGGCACGCGGCATGAGGTGGACCCCCAGGACTACTACCTGCGCACCAACCCGCTGTTTGAAACCGGCGACCCCCGCTACGCGTGGCTCAACGATGTTGTCGGCGTCGGCACTGGGTACCTGGTGCAGGGTGGCGTCGCCTACAAGGTCTGCCGGGTTTTGTGACGGCGCGCCTGGTGGCGAACACAAGCCGAAATCAACACCTGGCCAGTCTCATCTTGAGGCGCAGCAGGGAGGAACGCCTGGCACAGGCGGCCGGCAGCCTGACGTTTGCGACCGCCGTGTCCTTGGTGCCGCTGCTGGCGGTGAGCTTTGCGCTCTTTGCGCGCGTGCCGGCCTTGCACGCGAGCGGCGACGCGATCCGCGAGCACCTCTTGCGCGGGCTGCTGCCAACGGACATTACCCGACCCATGCTGACGCACCTGGCGAAGTTTGCTGGCAACGCCAGTGGACTCACGTGGGTGGGCTTGGCCATTCTGCTGGTCTCGGCGCTGGCGCTGCTCCTCGGCGTGGAAAACACCCTGAACCGCATCTGGCGCGTGAAGAAGCCGCGTGCGTTGCCGCGGCGGCTCGCGCTGTACTTCGGCATGCTGCTCGTCGGGCCGGTGATTGTCGGCGCCAGCCTGTGGGCCACGTCCTATCTGCTGGCTGCATCGAACGGATTCGTTAGTGCCAGGTCATCCCCCTGGTTCCACCAAGCGCTCAACCTGGGTCCGGTGCTGCTGGGCGCAGCCGGTTTCGCCTGCCTGTTCCGTTTGGTGCCACACGCGTCTGTGCGCTGGCGCGACGCGATTGCAGGCGGCCTGCTCGCGGGCATTGCCTTCGAGTTGGGCAAGCGGGGCTTCGCGGTTTATCTAGCCAACGTGCCGACGTACCGCACGATTTACGGGGCCTTCGCGCCGCTGCTGGCTTTTCTGATGTGGGTGTACTACTCGTGGCTGGTGACGCTGGCCGCGGCGGTGGTGAGCGCGAGTTTGTCGCGCGGCAGGACGCGAGCGCGCTAGCGACCCAGGGCGGCATCGACAATGGTCTCGGCCAGCATCAGGCATTCCTCGAAGGGGCGTTTGTAGTCGATTCGCTGGATCTGAGCAAAGTCTTCCTCGATGTAATCGGCATTTGCCTTCAGCCGCGAGATGAACGCGTCGCCGTACCTGGCGAAAAACGGCGCCGCGATCTCAATGGAGGCTGGATCCAGGTCGGCAATCGCGCACAAGTCGAAGAGGTCTCGCGCTTTTGCCTGGTCGCCCCGGTGGTACATCTTCTTGGCCACAATCTCAGCATTGGTCTCGACGAGGATTTGACGGCCACGGTGCGCCACTACTTCCCACGGCTGGTCGGTGAGCGGCGTGCCGACGACGATGTCGATTTCGCCCGCGGGCAAGAGCAGCTTGACGTACTCGGCGGCTTCGATGTACTCGTGCGTGAGATTTTCGGCGACCTCGCTAAGGCGAGGCGTCACATGCCCGAGGTACTGGGGATCAGGAACGAACAGGTCGATGTCCCGGCTGTAGCGATGATTGAGCCGAAGCATGAGCACCGTACCGCCGCCGAAGGTCCACACAGGTTGCTTGATCACCGTGGCCAAGTGGTCGGTGAGTGTGAGCGCGGATTTGAACAGGGTGCCCCAGGGACCCGGTTGGCTCAGATCTGCACGCTTTGCCATAAGGGCCGTTCGCATTTCAAGACTGAAGCTAGCATGCGCATGCACTTCCACGTGTCCGGCTTGGGAACATTGTGCAGTTGCTGGAGCTCGTCGGCTATGTCCGCGAGCATGGCAACAGGGGCTTCCTGCAGCAATGACCGCAAGTGCGGGATGTAGCTGGGCGGCACAACGCCGTTCTTTAGGGAATCCCGCAGCACTGCGGGTGGCAGCTGCGAGGTGTAGGGCACGCTGGCGACTCGGGCCGCAGCTTCGAGAGAGCGCTTGCCTTTGGGATTCCGCGAACCGACGAGCCCCACTGCGAAGCCGAGCTCGTTGGCCAGGCGCTCCACGCGATGTGAGCTGAGGTCTTTAAGCTTTCCCGTTTCGAGCTCGTTCACGGTGGTGCGCGAGAGCTCGACGAGATCAGCAAGTTGTTGTTGGCTGAGGCCCATCTCTTGTCTGCGCCGGCGCGTGGCCGTGCCAAGTTCTTGAAGGAGTGGCATATGCGACGATAACGTGGTCGATGAGGTATGTCAAATATATTTGGCTCTTCGCCGACAAATATATTGTATATATGCAGGGATTGTATCCGCCCGCCGGCTGACACAGTTCTCGCGCCCACCCACCGCGCTGTATCTCTGGAGCGGGTGATCTATGTGTGGAGTTTTTGCAAGGCGATGAGCCCGGCCATCCGCATGGGGTACATCGCGGCCGAGCCCAAGCTGGTGAAGCTGTTGCTGCGCGAGAAGATCTACGCCGTGCTCACCACCGGCGCGCTGAACGAACTGGTGTTGCTCGAACTATTGGCCGCGGGCCGTTGGCGCAAGCACGTGGAGCGACTGCAACAGAAACTGGGCTTGGCGCGCAGCCTCGCTGCCCGGCAACTGCAAGAGGCTGGCGTGCAGCTGGACCGGCCGGGCGAGGGCGGCATGTTTCTATGGGGCGCCGTACCGCCGCAGGTGGATGTGGAAGAACTGGTGCGCGACGCCTACCGCAACAAGATCGTGCTGATGCGCGGGTCGGCGTTCATGGCCGATGGCGCGGACGATCCGCA
>JBKJTX010000182.1:0-7247 GCA_046590315.1 Ramlibacter sp.
GGGCTTAGCGTAGTGTCCGGAGAACCGGGGGAATTCCAACGTCGCCGTTTCTCTTGTCCGGCCTAAGAAACCAACTTATGCCCACGCTCGGCGGCGCAAGCCAATCGTCCGTGTAGATTTGCTCCGCGAATCCCAGGCCGATTGAAAGGGACTCGAGATACCCGGAACGGATCGATCTGCCAAGCGCGGCAAAAGTTTCTTTGGGTACATACAGTTCGATCCACCACTGATCAGAATTGCCTATTTCCCAATCAGCTTTGGTGAAGCCAAGAACAACTGTAGCGGCGTTGCGTCCTGTACTTGTCTTATGCAGTTCCAACGCTACAGGTTTCAAGGAGAGATTTATACTCCGTGCGCTGTTTGTTGAATCTCCAATTACTGTAAGCGTTTCCGTCTTTTTTGCCAGCTTCACCAAGCCGCTAATGTATGTGCCACGCTTGCCTTCAGCAGGAGGCCTGAGCGCTTTCAGAGTTTCCTTGATACCCTCCATGTCTTTATCGCCAGGATTTTGGTCATAGTCTTCCGACCATCCGACTTTCAGCTCGTGAGCGGTGAGCCACAGGCGCCTAATCAGTTCCGGTTCATACGTTTTTCCGTCATGAACCAGCTTTGCTCCCTGCTCCTCGATCAAAACCGTGCGCTTATTTTCCAAGTCCTTCCTCCCTTGAGAGCGAGGCCGCGTGCAACACACTTAGCCCTCTGGCGGCGTGAGCGTTTCTTTAGTCGGCACTACATCATCAGAATCGAAAAAGACAGGCGGTGCCTCACGTGGCCACGTAGCCGCTCGGAGTGGCAGGGGCGTAGATGCGTACTTATTGTCAACTTGAACTGCAGGGCCGGGGGTAAGCGCAAGCGCCACCTTGCGTGCCACCCTGCGGGCGTCGTCTTGTTCCAGTATGGCGCTAATGTTAGACATACTAGTGGGGACCTCGCGCTCTCCATTAGCAAACTCGGTGAGCGCTTTGTATAGGTCGCCCGTGACGGCTTTAGCGCTGGCGAAGCTCGTCTGCTGTACTGCGATACTGCGCGTCAGTCCAAGTATTTCCTCGATCATGTCTTCAGATGGGCGGCGAGACACTACGGGTTTCCCGGCGGAGCCTTGCGCAGCCGCTTCTTCAAACTTTGCTTCTAGGTCGGGCCACCACCTCTCGAACGAACGAGAGAGCATGCTTTCTTCGAGTGCCCCCTCACTAATAGCGCCGTTGATTGTCTTCATAAGGCGCGCCATGTCGGCCTTGGCAGTCGTGGTCGCCTGAAAGATCGATAGAGGTGGGGTTAAATCTGACGGCGCCATTCGAGCTGTTATGATCGGAACGACGTGCGCATTTTTCCCTTTCTTGGAAAGAGCGCCCGCCTCAAAGAGTATCCACTCAGCTTTTAGGTTGTCAGGTGTCAGGCAAAGGATTCCGAAGTCGGTCGCCTCAAGCTGTGCTCCAATCGCTTCGGACCAACTGACGCCTTTGCGAATGCTCTCCGAGGAGAAGAAGGGCCTGATGGATTGAATAACTTGTGGCAGCCATTCGGCGAGTGCAGACGCCATGGCATGGCTCTCTACACCGGACCAGCAAATGAACACCTTCATGTCATACCTCCCTTCCAGTAGTGTACCTCCCTCTCCAAGAATCGATCGGTGAATGCGAAGTTAGCCAAGTTTGGCCACCAAGTCAGCCGCATTCAGATGAGTGTAACGTTTCAGCATCTGCAGCGTCTTGTGCCCTGTAATTGTCGCCACCTCCATCATGTTCAGCCCCTTCTCAAAGAATCGGCTCGTTGCTTCGTGGCGCAGGTCATGAAACCGGAAGTCAGTTAAGTCAGCCTTCTCGACTGCTCTGCGCCATGCGTTCTCGAAGCCATCGCGGCGACTCCACCGCCAGAAGAGCCGGCTGTCTTTTGTATGCCGAGGCAGCCTGAGTAGGGCCTCAGCCGCGCGTGTCGAGAGCGGCACCCGACGTACCTCTCCGTTCTTGGTATCGAGCAGGGTGGCAACTCGCTTGCGTGTATCAATGTGCTGCCACTCCAGCGCGAGGAGTTCCCCAAGGCGCATCCCTGTTTCAAGTGCGAGGACTAGGGCGGCGTGAAGAAGAGGCGCTCCGCTTTCAGAGCAGGCGGACCGCAACCGCGCCTCCTCATGTGAATTAAGTCGCCTTTCGCGTCCGCGACCGGCAGCAGGGCGGCGGACGAGTCGAACCGGATTGCTCTGGAGCGGCAACCCCCAATCGCGCATCGCGGTATCAATAATGTGCGACAGACTGTTTAGTTCCTTGATGACGGTCGCACCCGCTTTGCCTTCCCGCAGTCTGGTATCACGGAAAGAAGCGACGTGTTTGCTCTGGAAGTTGGATGCAGTATGGTGGCCTAGCAAGCCCTTCAGGAAGCGTAGGCGTTGTGTTTCACTGCGGGCCGACTTCTTGTTTGGCGTTACTTCGCTAAGGTAGCGGTCAATGAGGTCCCCCACAGTAGTCCGCTCAGCTTCCGTGCGGTCTACGAAGACACCTCGGTCTATCTCGGACTCAGTAAGTCGTGACCAGCGTTCCGCCTCGAATTTGGTACCGAATGTCTTCGAGAGGACCGGCTGTCCCTTGCGCCGAACGATGGCTTGCCAACGTGCGTTGTTGTACTGCCGAATCGTAGCCATACGCACACTCCAGTGTGATGGAAGTGTGATGGGCGGGACTTTTGAGGCGGCTCGCTGGGGCCGTAAGTCTCTGAAGACACTGGCGCCCCGAACACGAATCGAACGTGCGACCTACCCCTTAGGAGGGGGTTGCTCTATCCACTGAGCTACCGGGGCGTTGCGCGGATTTTAACCGATATCCCCCGAGTGCCCGTTGCGGCAGATGAAATCAGGACCGCGTGGTTCGATGCCTGACCGTGGACCAGTGGTACGCGTAGAATGCCGCCTCCCGCAAACGCGACCGCAAGCGTAGGCTGCCGACCCGTTCACCGTTTATCGCTCACCGTTCACCATTCACGATTCACCATTCACCGTTCACCGTTCACCCATCAATGCCGCTCGCCACCTTCGAAAATGTTTCCCTCGCCTACGGCCATGTGCCGTTGCTCGATCATGTCGACCTGGTCGTCGAGCCGGGCAGCCGCATCGGCCTGATCGGACGTAACGGGGCGGGCAAATCGAGCTTGCTCAAATTGCTGGCGGGTACGGCGCGGCCCGACGACGGCCGCGTCTGGCGCCAGCCGGGCCTGCGCATCGCGTACGTCGTTCAGGAGCCCGAACTCGATCCCGCTCACACGGTTTTCGAGGCGACGGTAGCGGGCCTCGGCGACCTTGCCGGCATCCTCGCCGACTACCACGCGGCCGCGCATGCGCCGGAGCTGGCTGACGGCGACGAGCAGGCCATGGAGCGCATGCAGGTCGCGCAGGAACTGCTCGAACGGCACAACGGCTGGCAGATCGAGCATCGCGTCGAATCGGTGCTGTCACGTCTCGGACTCGAGCAGGATGCGCGCATCGACACCTTGTCGGGTGGCCTGCGCAAGCGCGTCGCACTGGCGCGGGCGCTGGCGGGCGATCCGCAGTTGCTGATACTCGACGAGCCAACCAACCATCTCGACGTGGAGTCGATTGTCTGGCTGGAAAACATGGTGGCCGATTTCCCTGGCGCGGTGTTCGTCGTCACCCACGATCGCGCCTTCCTCGATCGCGCGGTAACCGGCATCGCCGAACTGGATCGTGGCCGCCTCGGCTTGTATCCGGGAAGTTTCGCGGCCTACGAGCAACGCAAGGCCGAACAGCTCGCGGTCGAGGCGGTGAACAACCAGAAGTTCGACAAGCTGCTGGCGCAGGAAGAGGTGTGGATCCGCAAGGGCATCGAGGCGCGCCGCACGCGCAACGAAGGCCGCGTGCGCCGGCTCGAAAGCCTGCGTCTGGAGCGCTCTGCGCGGCGCGAGCGCCTGGGCCAGGTCACGCTTTCCGTGGCGGAGGGCGAACGCTCCGGACAGCTGGTGGCCGAACTCGAACACGTCGACAAGCGCCTGGGAGAACGCCAGATCGTGCGCGATTTTTCCTGCCGCATTCTGCGTGGCGACAAGATCGGCCTGATCGGCCCCAACGGCGCGGGCAAGTCCACGCTGATCAAGCTGATCCTCGGCGAACTGCAGCCGGACGCGGGCAGTGTGCGCCGCGGCACCAGGCTGGCGGTGGCCTACTACGACCAGTTCCGCGCGAAACTCGATGAAGAGACCACCGTGGCGCAGACCATTGCGCCAGGCTCCGACTATGTCGAAATAGACGGCGTGCGCAAGCACATCATGACTTACCTCGCCGATTTCCTGTTTCCGCCGGAGCGCGCGCGCGCCCCCGTGAAGGCGCTGTCCGGCGGCGAGCGTAACCGGCTGTTGCTGGCGCGCCTGTTCAGCCAGCCGGCGAACATGCTCGTGCTCGACGAGCCGACCAATGACCTCGACATCGACACGCTCGAATTGCTGGAGAGCCTGTTGCAGGACTACGCGGGCACCGTGCTGCTGGTGAGCCACGACCGCGCTTTTCTCGACAACGTCGTCACCGACACCATCGCACCGGAAGGGGGCGGCCGCTGGGTGCGCAATCCCGGCGGTTACTCCGACTGGAAGCGGCTGACGGACGAGCGTGCGGCGCAGGACTCGCAAAAAAGCGAAAACGACGCCCGGCCCGCGCCAGCGCCAGCGCGCGAACGTGCGGCCCCGCAGCGCTCGCGCAAGCTCGGCTTCAACCAGGCGCGCGAACTCGAAGTCATGCCTTCACGCATCCAGGCACTGGAAACGGAGCAGGCGCAACTCGCTGCACGGCTTGCCGATCCGGCGCTCTACAACAAGGCGCCTGATGAGATCGCGCAATTGCAAAAGCGCTACGCGTCCATCGATGAAGAACTCACGGCCTGTTTGAAGCGCTGGGAAGACCTCGAGGCGCTGCGCGACCAGGGCGGCGCATGACCCGTGGATCCCTGATTGACGCTGACATCTTGCTGTGGCTTCATGGGTGGATGCTGCCGCGAAGCATTTTTCTCCCATGAATAACGAAGCCACCCGCTTCGACAGGATGCTCGGCTTTGGCACGCTTGCGGTGCTTGGCCTGGGTTGCCTGCTGGTGCTCGCGCCATTCGTGACGGCCTTGCTCACGGCGGTCATCCTGACATACTCGACGTGGCCGCTGTATGTGCGCCTGCACCGGGCCGTCGGCGGACGTCGCACGCTCGCCGCGGGCCTGATGATGCTGGCTGCCAGCGTGATCCTGGTCGTGCCGTTTGTTTTTGTCGCCGTAAGCCTTGCCGACAGCGCATCGGAGTTGATCGACGCCGTGCGCAAGGCATTCGCAAACGGCCCGCCCGCCCTGCCGGAATGGCTGGGCAAGCTGCCCTTGATCGGTGCAACGCTCGTTGACTATTGGGGGTCTCTGACGCATGACAGCGGCCGACTGCTGGAAGACCTGAAGGGATTGGTTTCTCCCATCAAGTCGGTCCTGGTCAGCAGCGGGGGCATCCTGTTTTCCGGCCTGTTCCAGCTTGGATTGGCGGTACTGGTGGCATTCTTCCTGTATCGCGACGGCGAGGTGGCCGGGGTCCGCATCAAGCGCATTACGAACCGCATCGGTGGAGAGCGTGGCGGTCACCTGCTGAAAGTTGCCGGCAACACGGTCATCAGCGTGGTCTACGGCATTCTTGGGACCGCGCTGGCCCAGGGCGTGGTGGCCGGAATCGGTTTCCTCATCGCCGGCGTACCGGGCGCGGCACTGCTCGGCCTTGCCACCTTTTTCCTTTCCGTCGTGCCAGTCGGCCCGCCGCTGATCTGGATCCCGGCGGCGATCTGGCTGTTTACGCAAGGCTCGACGGGCTGGGCGATTTTCATGGGATTGTGGGGCTTGCTGGTGGTGAGCATGGTGGACAACGTCCTCAAGCCGATGATTATCAGCCATGGCAGTCGACTGCCTTTCATCCTGGTGCTGCTCGGCGTGCTCGGCGGTGTGTTTGCTTTCGGCTTCATCGGCGTATTCCTTGGGCCCACATTGCTTGCGGTGGGCTACCGCCTGCTCGACGAGTGGGTGGAGACGGACGCAGAAAAAGCACAACGATCATGAAGGCCGTGGCGGCGTGACGACGGCGCAATCGTAACGGGGTAAGAAGGCCCCGGGAAAAAGGCTTGAAGCCCGATACCGACGCCATCACCCTCGTCACGTCCGTTACGTTGTCACAGGGGGGCACACCCGTGAATTCCCTTTCGGCGTCGCTAGTTATGCTGTACCATCGCGCTTCAAATCAGGTGCGGCATTCGCCGGCACTGAGCTAACGGCGCTGCCACAGGGCCGCGCAGGAGTCAAAAGTAAATGTCGTTTTCCGATCTGGGGCTCGCCCCGGAGTTGTTACGTGCCATCGCCGATCAGGGTTACACCGAACCCACGCCCGTCCAGGTCAAGGCGATTCCTCCGATTCTTCAAGGCCAGGATGTCATGGCCGCGGCGCAGACCGGCACCGGCAAGACCGCCGGATTCACGCTGCCTATGCTGCACCGCCTGCTGGAATTCGCGAACACCAGCGTTTCACCCGCGCGCCACCCGGTTCGGGCGCTGATCCTGACGCCGACGCGCGAACTTGCCGCGCAAGTGCAGGACAGCGTAAAGACCTACGGCAAGCACATCGCATTGCGCTCCGCGGTCGTCTACGGCGGCGTGCACATCGATCCGCAGATCGCCGAATTGCGCGCCGGCGTGGAAATCCTGGTGGCAACGCCCGGACGCCTGCTCGATCATCTGGGCCAGAAAACGGTCAACCTGTCGCAGGTGCAATTTCTCGTACTCGACGAAGCCGACCGCATGCTTGACATGGGCTTCCTGCCGGACATCAAGCGCATTCTTGCGACGCTGCCGGCGAAGCGCCAGAGCCTGCTGTTTTCCGCAACTTATTCCGACGATATTCGCGGATTGGCCAAGCAGCTTTTGACCGATCCGGTCAGCGTCGAGGTTGCGCGCCGCAATTCTGTCACCGAGACCGTGACGCACCTGGTCTACAAGGTTGAATCCGCCGCCAAGCGCGACTTGCTCACTCACCTGATCAAATCGCGTGACATGCGCCAGGTGCTGGTGTTCTGCAATACCAAGATCGGCGCCAACCGGCTGGCCTACAAGTTGGACAAAGATGGTGTCGGTGCCGCCGCCATTCACAGCGACCGTACCCAGGGCGAGCGCATGCTGGCGCTGGCCGATTTCAAGGAAGGCAAGACCAAGGTGCTGGTGGCGACCGACATCGCCGCACGCGGGC
>JBKJTX010000242.1:0-4158 GCA_046590315.1 Ramlibacter sp.
ATCCCGGCGTAGAGCTGCGGTTTGGGAATCTTCAACAGCTTCACCCAGAGCCCCACCATCGGCAGATTCAGGATCAGCAGCATGACGTTGCCGATGTAGAGCGAAGCAATCAGCGCCCACACGAGGGCGGCCGACGTCGTGAACAACTGCGGCCCAGGCTGAATGCCGTAGTTCTGGAACGCACCGAGCAAAATGGCAGTGGTGTTGGAGGTGGGGATGCCGAGTGTGAGCAGCGGAATGAGCGCCGTGGTGACAGTGGCGTTATTAGCCGCCTCGGGCCCGGCGACGCCTTCGATCGCACCCTTGCCGCCAAACTCCGCGAGGTTCTCGCCCTTGGCGAGCTTCTTCTCGGCCGCATAGCTGAGGAACGTCGGGATCTCCGTGCCGCCGGCCGGAATGCAGCCAAAGGGCGCGCCGATCGCAGTGCCACGCAGCCAGGCGGGAATCGAGCGCCGCCAATCGAGCGCGGTCATGTGGACCCGGGTCAACTTGTTCTGAACTTCTGTCGTGCGCCCTTCGTACAAGCCGGCGTAGAGTACTTCCGCCACGGCAAAAAGTCCGACGGCAACCAGCACGATCTCGATGCCATCCAACAATTCCGGAACGCCCAGCGTGTAGCGCGCCTGCCCTGAGATCTGATCGAGCCCGACCAGCCCCACGGCCAGACCGATGAACAAAGACGTCATCCCCCGCAGTGCGCTGGCGCCCAGCACGGCGCTCACGGTAGTGAAGGCCAGCAGCATCAACAGAAAATATTCGGGCGGACCCAGCTTGACCGCGAACTCCGCCACCAAGGGAGCGAACAACGTGACGATCACAGTGGCAATCGTGCCGGCGACGAACGAGCCGATGGCGGCCGTGGCGAGCGCCGCGCCGGCGCGGCCACTCTTGGCCATCTTGTTGCCCTCCATCGCGGTCACCATGCTCGCCGTCTCCCCCGGCGTATTCAGCAGAATGGACGTGGTCGAGCCGCCGTACATCGCGCCGTAATAGATGCCCGCAAAGAAGATCATCGACGCCGTGATCTCCACCTTGGCGGTGATCGGAAGCAGCATCGCCACTGCGACGGCCGGGCCGATGCCGGGGAGTACGCCGACGGCGGTGCCCAGCGCGCAGCCCACAAAGGCCCACAGCAGGTTCACCGGCGTCAGCGCCGTGGCGAACCCCTGCATCAATGCATTGAGAATCTCCACGCTAGAGCCATCCAGTACGGGTGAGCCCTGGGAGGTTGATCGCGAGGAATTGCGTGAACATCCAGAACACAGGTGCCGAGATCGCCAAACCGGCGAAAGCATCTACGGCCAGAACGCGCGGCGTTCCTGCGGGCTGGCCGGCCGCCCGCCGCAGGCCTTGCACCGCCAGCGCGTAACACAGCCCACAGCTCAAGATGAAGCCGATGGTGGTGATCAGCGCGGCGTTCGCGAGCAACCCCGCCGAAATCCAAGCGAATGCGGGCCAGTACGGTCGGTCCGCGCCCGATGGAGGCTCCATGTTGCGAAACCCGCCGGTCCGTGCTTCCCGAATGATCATTGCGCCGCATACCACGAGCATGCTGGAGATGAGCCAAGGCAGGAAGTTCGGACCGACGCCGCCATACCCCGCCGCGGACGGGATGCCGATGGCGCCCGCGGCCAGCGCGAAGCCGATCAACAGCACGCCCACTCCGACAAGCAGCTGGAACCGCGACGAGGCGATCTGTTGTGTCATCGCAGGCTGCGCCTGCCTCAGACCATGCCGGACTTGACCATCGTCGCCCGCAGGCTGGCGAACTCGTCGTCGACAAACTTGTCGAAGGCCGGGCCGGTCATCACGGCCGATGTCCAGCCATTTTTCTCGAGCGACTCCTGCCATGACTTGGTCTTGACCGCCGCCATCACCATGTCGGTCAGGCTTTTACGCTGCGCGGCGCTGATGCCGGGCGCGCCGTAAACACCGCGCCAGTTTCCGAGTTCGACGTCGATGCCCTGCTCCTTGAGCGTGGGCACATCGTTCAGGCGCTTGGCCGACGTGACGGCAATGGCTTTCATCTTGCCGGCCTTGATGTACTCGGCGAACTCGCTGAAGCCGCTGCCACCGACGGTGACGTTGCCGCCCAGGATGGCGGCCGTCGCTTCCCCACCCCCCCGGAATGCCACGTAGTTGATCTTGGAGGGGTCAACGCCCACTCTCTGCGCAATCATCGCAGCGGCGATATGTTCGGTGGATCCGCGCGAACCGCCACCCCACTTCACGCTGCCCGGGTCTTTCTTCAGCTGCGCAATCACGTCGGCCATGGTCTTCATGGGCGAATCGGCCGGCAGCACGAAGACGTTGTATTCGCTGGTGAGCCGCGCGATCGGGGTGGCCTGCGACAGATTCACCGGCGGCTTGCCGGTGATGATCCCGCCCAACATCACGGCGCCCATCACCATCAGGGCATTCGCGTCCCCCTTGCTGCCGTTGATGAATTGCGCGAGACCGAGCGCGCCGGCGGCGCCGCCCTTATTTTCGTAGCTGACGCTGTCGGCAACCTTGGCTTCCTGCAAAGCCTTGCCCAGGGCACGTCCCGTGCTGTCCCAGCCGCCGCCGGGATTGGCGGGAATCATCATCTTGATACTGGCGCCGGCCAGGGCCGACAGCGGCAACGCGCCGCCCGCCGCGAGTGCTGCGATGGATTTGAGAAATACGTCTCGACGCATGGTTGCTCCTTGATGTCCGGTGTTCAAACCTTTGGATCATGCGCCGCCCGGCTGTCAATCGGCTGTCCCACGCATTGGGGAAACTACTAGAGACGGCACAGGCCATCCGAGCGGCTACCCTTGCAGTCCATGAACATCCTCCTGGTCGAGGACGACCCCACCATGCGCACCACGCTGCACCGTGCGCTTACCCGGCGCGGCCTCGCGGTGACTTGCTGCGAGGACGGCGAAAGCGCGCTGGCGACGTGGCCCTCAGCCCAGCCGCACGCGGTCGTGCTCGATCTCAGTCTGCCGGGCCTCGATGGACTGGAAGTGCTCGAGCAGGCGCGCCTCGCCGGATGGACCACCCCCGTCCTCATCCTCACTGCCCGCGGCACCGTCGGCGATCGCATTGTCGGACTCAATACCGGCGCGGACGACTACCTGCCCAAGCCGTTCGACCTGGACGAACTGGAAGCTCGGCTGCGAGCGCTGGTGCGCCGCTCGGGCGAGGCCCTGGGCGCTAAAAAGCCGTCCAGCCGACTCAGTGTCGGCGGGCTGAGCTTCGACACAGAGAGCAAGGCCGTTTATTTTGGCGACGAAGTTATGGAACTCACTCCGCGTGAGAGTGCGCTTTTGCACGCCCTCATGGCGCGACCCGGGCATGCGGTGACAAAGGAAAAGCTCTTCGATATCGTCTTCACAGGCGAAAACGAAGTCCAGTACGAGGCCGTGGAGGTCGTCGTGTACCGCCTTCGCAAGAAGCTGGTGCACACGGGTACGGTCTTGATGACGCTGCGCGGCCTTGGCTACCTGTTGAAAGCGGCGTAGCCGATGCCATCGGGCCCACCTCCCATCGCCCAGCGCGCGCAGGCGCTTTCGCTTCGCCGTCATCTCCTTGTCGGGATTCTC
Organism: Ramlibacter sp.; assembly: GCA_046590315.1. GTDB lineage: Bacteria > Pseudomonadota > Gammaproteobacteria > Burkholderiales > Burkholderiaceae_C > Ramlibacter. The sequence continues at coordinate 3,570 of JBKJTX010000242.1, forward strand.
GCGCCAGTCATTGTGCTGATCGCTTTGAATGGCATCAGCCTCTACGCTCGCGCCCTCGCGGCCGTCAACACTGCGTACGACCGCACGCTGCTCGCTTCGGCCAAGGTCATCGGCGAGCAACTAGATGTCGAAGGGTATGACGAAGCCGCGCGCCTGCGCGCCACAGTTCCGTACTCCGCGCTCGAAGCCTTCGAGGCCGACAACCGCAGCCGCCTGTTCTACCGCGTGTCCAACCTCGGCGGAGAGCTGGTGTCGGGGTTCAGCGAACTGCCGTTCTGGCATGGCCGACTGCCCCAGCGCCCGCCCTATGCGGCGCTCGTGGACTTCTACGACGACCGGCTGAATGGGGAGGAAGTGCGCGTGGCCGTCCTGCTCCAGCCGGTCACGAGCCAGACCGGCCGCGGCATGGCGGTGGTGCAAGTGGCCGAGACGCTGGAACTGCGCCATGGCCTGGCACGCCAGGTTCTCATCGACACCATGTGGCGGCAGGCGCTGCTGGTCGCGGTGATCGCGCTGCTGGTTGTGGTGGTCGTCCAGCGCGCAACGCGCCCGGTCCGCCGCCTGTCCGGCGAGCTCGAGGCGCGGCGAG
>JBKJTX010000345.1:0-8842 GCA_046590315.1 Ramlibacter sp.
CCCCACAAACGCGGCAGCGGCTAAGGCTGGGTCACCGCCGAATACGGCATGTTGCCGCGCGCCACGCACACCCGCAGCGACCGCGAAGCCGCGCGCGGCAAGCAAAGCGGCCGCACGCAGGAGATTCAGCGCCTGATCGGCCGGTCGATGCGCGCCGTGTTCGACCTCAAAGCCCTGGGTGAGCGCACCATTCATCTCGATTGCGATGTGCTGCAGGCCGACGGCGGCACCCGCACGGCCGCTATCACCGGCGCCTTTGTCGCGGCGCAGGACGCCGTCAACAAGCTGGTCAGCGAAAAGAAATTGATCTCATCGCCGATCCTGGGCCCCGTCGCGGCCGTCTCGGTGGGCATCGTCGAAGGAACACCGCTGCTGGACCTCGAATACATTGAAGATGTGAACTGCGACACCGACATGAACGTCGTGATGACGGGCGCCGGGCACTTCGTGGAAGTGCAGGGCACAGCCGAAGGCGTGGCCTTCACGCGCAAGGAAATGGATGAGCTCCTGCGCCTGGCCGAGAAGGGAATTGGCGAGCTGGTGGCACTGCAGGCGAAAGCGCTCGGTTCTTGACGAGAATCGGGGGTCTGATGATCTCCAAAATCGTTCTTGCTTCAAACAACCCCGGCAAGCTGGCCGAGCTGCAAGCCATGCTCGCACCGCTGTCCATCACGCTGGTTCGTCAGGGCGATCTCGGCATCGGTGAGGCCGAGGAGCCCTTCCGCACTTTTGTCGAGAACGCGCTGGCCAAGGCGCGGCACGCGTCACGCGAAAGCGGCCTGCCTGCGCTTGCTGACGATGCAGGCCTGTGTGTCGAAGCCTTCGGCGGACTGCCGGGCGTCGACACGGCCTTCTACGCGACGCAGTTCGGTTACGAGAAAGGGGACGACAACAATGTGCGGGCCTTGCTTGAGCAGATGCAAGGCGAAACGAATCGCCGTGCGGCACTCGTCAGCACACTCGTTGCAGTACGCAGCCCCGACGATCCGGAACCGCTCATCGCCGTGGGCCGGGCCGCCGGTGAGATCGCGCGCCAACCAGCCGGCAGCCACGGCTTCGGCTTCGACCCGGTGATGTACGTCCCGGCTCTCGGCAAGACCTTCGCCGAGTTGTCGCCCGAAGTGAAGAATGCGAACAGCCACCGCGGTCAGGCAGCGCGCCAAATGATGGAACTCATTCGCGAGCGATGGCTATGACTGAAGTAACGGTCGGCTTCGCGCCCGGTGCGCCCAAGGACGTGCAGCACTACCTGCGCCCAGGCACGCTGCAACTGGGCGCACTGCCGCCGCTCTCGCTGTATGTCCATCTGCCCTGGTGCCTCAAGAAGTGTCCGTAGTGCGACTTCAATTCTCACGAGATGCGCGCCTCAGACCTGCCCGAGCAGCGCTACGTCGACGCATTGGTGGCCGATTTGGAAAGCGCGCTGCCCTTGATCTGGGGCCGCACTGTCCACAGCATCTTCATCGGGGGCGGCACGCCCAGCCTGTTTTCGCCGCAGACCATCGACCATTTGCTCGGTGACATCCGCGCCCGACTCAAGCTCGATGCCGATTGCGAAATCACGCTGGAAGCCAACCCCGGTACATTCGAAAAGGACCGCTTTCGCGCTTTCCGTTCGGCGGGCGTCACGCGGCTGTCGGTCGGCGTGCAGAGCTTCAACGACGACCACCTGAAGTCGCTGGGCCGTGTGCACGACCGCGCACAGGCCATCGCGGCACTCGAAGAAGCGGCGCTCGCGTTTGACACGTTCAACCTGGACTTGATGTATGCGCTGCCGGGCCAGACGATGGAACAGCTGGAACAGGATCTGTCGCAGGCGATGTCGCTAAAGCCGCCGCATCTCTCGGTGTATCACCTGACCATCGAGCCCAACACCTATTTCGCCAAGTTTCCGCCGCGCATTCCCGACGACGACCTCGCCTACGCCATGCTCGATCGCATCACCGAAGTTGTCGGCGGTGCAAGCATGGACCGCTACGAGGTGTCGGCCTATGCCAAGGCTGGCCATCGCTGTTGGCACAACCTCAACTACTGGCAGTTCGGGGACTATCTGGGAATTGGTGCCGGCGCCCATGGCAAGCTGAGTTTTCCGCACCGTGTGGTGCGGCAGGTGCGCTTTCGCGACCCCAAGCTCTATATGGACAACGCACTCGCCGGTCGGCCGGTTGCGCAAGAAAATGAAGTCGTGCGCGCCGATTTGCCCTTTGAATTCATGCTCAATGCCCTGCGCCTGCGGGAAGGCTTCGCGCTCGAGCAATTCAGGGCACGCACCGGTCTGCCCTTCACCGCAATCGAGCAAGCCCTGCAGGAGGCGGAGCGCAAAGGTCTGCTACAGCGTACCTTGTCTCACGCGCGGCCGACCGAACGTGGCTTCGACTTTCTGAACGACTTGCAGCAGCTCTTCCTTGGCGAGCCGCGCTAGCGCGTCCACGCGCCGTCTGGAGTGCATGCAATTTTTGCATGGCTTCGCGCCCAGAAGGCATTTGCGCCTTGGGCTCGGCAGTTTTAGAGTGGCACCATTGGAGCGTGAAGTCGCCCACAAGGCCGCAGACCGCTCCACAACTCGAAGGGAAACCCCCGCATGAATGCCGCAACCCGCGTGGTGCACAGCCGCGTTGACGCCGTACTGGCGTTGGCCGCTTCCCGACTGGACGCTGTCCGGCTCAAGATGGTGGAAGGGCTTGCCGCGGAATACTTCCGCCGCCTCGACCCGGAAGACTTGAATGACCGGACGCCCGAACACCTGCTGGGTGCTTTGTTGTCGCACATGCAGTTGGGCGAAAAGCGCGAACCGGGGCGAGCGAAGATGCGCGTCTACAGCCCCGCCCTGGCCGAGGATGGATGGACATCGAAACACGCCATCATCCAGATCGTCAACGACGACATGCCGTTCCTGGTCGACTCCACCACGCTGGAGATCAATCGTCAGGGCCTCACATTGCGCTTGATCGCACACCCGCTCTATGCCGTGAAACGCGACGCCGAGGGCAAGCTGCTCTCCATCGTGCCGCGGGCCGAGGCGCCGCAGGCCCCGCGCGAATCGTGGATGCACATCGAAGTGGACCGCCTGGTGGACGCGGAGCAGCGCGAGGCACTCATTGCCGGCATCGAGCGCGTGCTCGCGGATGTCCGATCGGCCGTGGAGGACTGGAAGCCGATGCTCGCGCATCTGGAGGAAGCCATCGCTGAACTGGATCGCACGTCCGGCAGCGTGCCGGCAGCCTTAGTTGCCGAGAGCCGGGCGTTCCTTCAGTGGCTGGCCGACGGCCGCATGACCTTGCTCGGTTATCGCCGTCATGACCTGGTCAAGACCCAGGCCGAAGTAGCACTCCGTTTGGTGCCAGGCAGCGGCCTGGGCCTTTTACGCGAGACGGTGCAGGACCCGCTCTCGGCCAGCTTTGCCGCCTTGTCGTCGCAGGCACGCAGCCTGGCCGCGGCGCCCGTACCGGTGTTGGTGGTGACCAAGTCGAACACACGTTCCACCGTGCACCGCGCCGGCTACACCGACTACATCGGCGTGAAGCGCTACAACGCGGCCGGTGAAGTGGTGGGTGAACACCGCTTCATCGGCCTTTTTACATCCACCGCCTACAGATCCCGGGTTTCCGAAACGCCATTGCTGCGACACAAGGTCAAAGCGATCACCGACAAGGCGGGGCTGCCGCCCGGCGGCCACTTGGCCAAGGCCCTGCACCACGTGCTGGAGACCTATCCGCGCGATGACCTGTTTCAGATCCCGGACGACGAGCTGTACGAAACCGCGCTGGGCATCGTCTCACTCGGGGAGCGCCAGCGGCTGCGCCTCTTCATGTGGGTCGATCCATTTGAGCGGTTTGTGTCGTGCCTGGTGTACGTGCCGCGCGATACCTACTCCACCGATCTGCGCATCAAGTTTCAGCGCATCCTGGTGGACGCGTTCAATGGATCGAGCGCTGATTTCGACTTGATGCTCAGCGAGCAGGTGCTGGCGCGCATCCACTTTACCGTGCGTACCACGCCGGGCCAATTGCCGACGGGGGACCGCAAGGAGATCGAGCGCCAGCTCGCCGCTGCTGCACGCCGCTGGGACGACGAGCTGCGCGACACGCTGGTTGAATGGGAAGGCGAGGCGCCCGGTCTGGCGCTGTTCAAGCGCTGGAGCGCAACTTTCCCGGCCGCGTACCGCGACCAGTTCACTGCGCGCGAATCTTTGCCGGACGTGCGCAAGCTCTCCGGGCTAACAGTGGCGGCGCCGCTAGCGCTTGCGCTCTATCGGCGCAGCGACGCGGCCATCGGTGCGTTGGGCCTCAAGGTCTACCGTATGGGTCCACCGTTGGTGCTTTCCGACAGTCTCCCACTGCTGGAGCACATGGGGGCGCGCGTGATCGCCGAATCGAGTTGGCGAATTGCGGCGCCGGACGCTACGTTGCCGGAGCCCGTCGCCATGCATGACTTCGAGCTCGAAGTGCAGCTCACTGGGGAGATCGAACTGGAAGCGTTGGCGCGCCTGTTCGAGGACGCGTTCGCGCGGGTGCTGACCGGCGAAGTCGAGAGCGATGACTTCAATCGCCTGGTGCTGCGGGCGGGTATCACCGCCGAGGAAGTCGTCGTTCTGCGGGCGTATGCGAAGTACCTGAAGCAGATCGGCTTTGCGCAGTCGCAGGCGACGATCGCCGCCACGCTGTCGTCGCATCCACGCGTGGCCCGGATGCTGGTGAGCTTGTTCAAGCTGCGCTTCCATCCGGAAAATCGCGATGAGGAAGGCGCGGCCTCGCAAGTCCGCGCGATCGAGCAGGCGCTCGAGAAGGTCAGCAATCTTTCGGAAGACCGCGTCCTGCGCCAGCTGCTGGCATTGGTTCAGGCGACATTGCGCACGAACTTCTGGCGCACCGGTGTCGGCCACTCCGGCGGCTCCGGCCCACGTCGCCAATTCCTCAGCATCAAATTCGACTCGTCCGCTGTTCCTGGCATGCCGCTGCCGCGCCCGCTATACGAGATCTTTGTGTACTCGCCGCGTTTCGAGGGCGTGCACCTGCGCGGTGGCAAGGTCGCGCGCGGCGGCTTGCGCTGGTCGGACCGACTGGACGATTTCCGCACCGAGGTGCTCGGCCTGGTCAAGGCGCAGATGGTGAAGAACACCGTCATCGTGCCGGTCGGCTCCAAAGGCGGATTCGTGCTGAAGAAGGCGCCGCCGGCCGGCGACCGCGACGCGTTGATGAAGGAGGGCATCGCCTGTTATCAGGACTATCTGCGCGCGCTGCTCGATGTCACGGACAACCTGGTCGCAGGCAAAGTGGTGCCGCCGCCGCAGGTGGTGCGCGGGGACGGGGACGATCCGTATCTGGTGGTGGCCGCCGACAAAGGAACGGCCACGTTCTCCGACTACGCCAACGAAATCAGCGCCGAATACGGCCACTGGCTGGGCGACGCTTTTGCTTCGGGCGGCAGCGTCGGCTACGACCACAAGGCGATGGGCATCACGGCCCGCGGCGCCTGGGAAAGCGTCAAGCGTCACTTCCGCGAGATGGGGAGGGACACGCAATCGACCGACTTCACCGTCGTGGGCGTCGGGGACATGTCGGGCGATGTGTTCGGCAACGGCATGCTGCTGTCGCGGCACATCAAGCTGGTGGCGGCCTTCGACCACCGGCACATCTTCATCGACCCGTCGCCGGACACTGTGACCTCGTTCGCGGAGCGCGAGCGCCTGTTCAAGTTGCCGCGCTCGTCCTGGGCCGACTACGACAGCGAGCTGATCTCCGAAGGGGGTGGCGTGTGGGCCCGCTCCGAAAAGTCGATTCCGATTTCGCCGCAAACGTGCGCGGTGCTCGGCATCGAAGCGAAGGCGTTGACGCCGGCCGAACTCGTCTCGGCCATCCTGAAGGCGCCGGTGGACCTGCTGTACAACGGCGGCATCGGCACCTACGTGAAGTCCAAGCAGGAAACCCAAGCGGAAGTGGGCGACCGCGCCAACGATGCGTTGCGCATCAATGGCAACGAGTTGCGGGTGAAGGTCGTAGGCGAGGGCGGCAACCTCGGGTTCACCCAGCGCGGGCGCATCGAAGCAGCTCTCGCGGGGGTGCGCCTCTACACCGACGCTATTGACAATTCCGCCGGCGTCGACACCTCGGACCACGAGGTCAACATCAAGATCTTGCTGGGGCTTGCCGTGAACGAGGGCAAACTCACCAATGAGCAGCGCAACACCATCCTGCCGACCATGACCGACGAGGTCGCGACGCTGGTGCTGCGCGACAACTACTTTCAGACCCAGGCGCTTTCCGTGTGCCGGCGACTCGCGCCACGGCTGCTGGACGACGAAGCCCGCTTCATGCGCTTCCTGGAGAAAAAGGGGCGCCTGGATCGCGGCATCGAAAGTCTTCCCGGCGAAGAGGAGATCACGCAGCGCAAAGCCACGGGCCTGGGCCTTACCACGCCCGAGCAGGCGGTGCTGCTTGCCTATAGCAAGATGTGGCTCTCCGACGAACTGGTGGCCTCCGACGTGCCGGAAGATCCCTGGATCGCCACTGCGCTCACGCGCTACTTCCCCGCGGCGCTGGCCGAGAAGTTCATGGACTATTTGCCGAAGCATCCGTTGCGGCGCGAGATCATCGCCACCCATGTCCTGAACAGCATGGTCAACCGCGTCGGCTCGACTTTCGTGTTTCAGCTGTGCGAGGTGACCGGCGCTACGCCGGCGCAAGTGGTGCGCGCGTATTTGTTGTCGCGCGAGGTTTTCGCGAGTGTCGAACTTTGGCAGCGCATCGAGGCCCTGGACAGCCAAGTCGAAGACGCGGTGCAAACCGACATGATCGTCGAATGGCGCCAGCTCATCACGCGCGCCACCACCTGGTTCCTGCGCTCCCGCCGACTTGACGAGCCCGCCGGCCGCGGCGCGCAGCGCCTGGCTCCGGCCATCGCCTTTCTGCGCTCGCAGCTGGAGCCCGAAGCGGCGGCCCTGCCGCGCGTCGCCGCATGGGTGCAGGCCGGCGTGCCGGTCGCGCTGGCGCGGCAAGTCGGCGCTGCCGACCGCCTGTTCAGCGCGCTAGACATCTCCGAAGTTGCCGAGATCGGTCGGTGCGCACTCGACGTGACCAGCGATGTGCACTTCGGCGTCGGCGAGCGCCTGGGCCTGGAGAAGCTGCGTCAGCAGATTGCGCTCTTGCCCGCCGACACCCTTTGGCAGAGCCTTGCGAAAGTGGCACTGGCCGACGACCTGGCCGACCTGCAGCGCTCGATTGCTCTGGACGCCGTGAGTCGCCAGACCGGTACGGCAGCCGAGCGCCTGGAAGGTTGGGAGAAGCGCAACCCTTTGACATTTGCCCGGGCCAGGCGGCTCCTGGGGGAACTGGGCGAAGCCGCAAGCCCCGAGCTTGCGATGTTGTCGGTGGCGTTGCGCGAACTGCGCAACCTCGCCGTTTGAGGCGTCGAGGCTCAGCTTTTGGGCAGGGCGAAAAAGAAGCACGCGCCCTCGCCGGGCGCTGACTCGGCCCAGGTCCGGCCCCCGTGTCGTGTCGCGACCCGGTGCACGGTGGCCAGGCCGATGCCCATGCCAGGGTATTCGGTGGCGCTGTGCAGGCGCTCGAAGGCATGGAACAGGTGCCCCGCGTGCTCCATGTCGAAGCCTGCACCGTTGTCTTTCACGTAGAACACTGTCTCGCTGAGCGTCTCGCGTTCCAGCCCGACGGAAATTTCGGCGGTCTCCCGCGCCGACGTGAATTTCCAGGCGTTGCCCAGCAGGTTCTCCAACACTGCAGACATCAGACGGCCATCGGCGCGAACCCGCAGGCCGGTCTGCACGTGGATCGTCACCTTTCGGCCAGGATCCGATTGGCCCAGCATGCGAAGGACGTCCCATGCGAGCGCGCTCACATCGACGTCTTCGTATTGCAGCTTGCGCCGCGTTAGCTGCGACAACGTCAGCAGGCCGTCGACCAACCGGCCCATGTAGCCGACGGCCTCTCCGATCCGCTCAAGGTAGTGCCGTGCCTGCGGATCGGTGTGGCCTTCGAGCGCGTTGCCCAGGAGCCGGGCGAAACCCTGCACCGTAACGAGCGGTGTGCGCAAGTCATGCGACACGGAGTAGGAGAACGCTTCCAGTTCCTGGTTGGCGATGCGCAGCGCCGCGGCGGTGGCCATCAACTCGGTCACGTCCGCGTCCAAGCCCACCCACCCAGCCAAACCTGATTTGTCGAATACCGGCGTGGCCTTATACGACAGCGTGTGCCAGGTTCCGTCCTGCGATTTGACGCGGCGTCTGCCCTCGAAAGTGGAACCATCGGCACTCGCCACTTTCCAGCGCGCGCGCATTTCCGCCAAATCGTCGGGGTCCACCACCTCGCCCCATTCGTGGCCGTACCACTTGGGCGGCGTGCCGCCGACGAGCTCGTACCAAGCATGATTCAAGTAAGTGACGGCCCCCTTGGCGTTGATGATCCACATGGCCTGGGGCGCGTGGTCGGCCGCCGCCCGAAACAGCGCATCGGGCTGACTGAGGAAGCTGCGTTCGTCCGTCACTCCACCCTTGTAGTGCGGCCGCGCACCCATGTGCATAGGGTTTGTATGGCGAACTTTGGTGGCAACGCGCTGGTTGAAGCGCGACCCCGGTAGTGGTGTCAGGGCTGCGCGCGGCGGCTGCCTTGAAGCAGTAGTGCGAAGGCCACTCTCGATTTCGGGGCTGCGGCGAGACCGATGGGATCTGATTCCAGGGTAAACCTTTTCGGTACTGCGGCGGCTATAGTGGAGGCAGCGCGTCGCTCGCGAACAGGGTCCACCAAGCGAGCAGATTGCAACGGGAGCGTGCCGGGTTTGATGAGATATTTATAACTGTATAAATCTAAGGGGTATCCGCTTAGCTCCACTG
>JBKJTX010000486.1:0-13075 GCA_046590315.1 Ramlibacter sp.
AAGGTCAACGGCTACCAGTCGCTGCACACCACGCTGGTCGGACCGTCGGGCGTGAACGTCGAGTTCCAGATGCGAACGGAGGCCATGCACCTGGTTGCGGAATCGGGCGTGGCGGCCCATTGGCTCTACAAAGCCAGCGAGCTCGGCAGCGACAATGGCGACCGCCTGGGTACCAAGTGGCTGCAGTCGCTGCTGGACATCCAGCACGAGACCCGCGACGCGGCGGAATTCTGGGACCACGTCAAGATCGACCTCTTCCCCGATGCGGTCTATGTGTTCACGCCCAAGAGCCAGATCATGGCCCTGCCACGCGGCGCGACCGTGGTCGACTTCGCGTACGCGATCCACAGCGACATTGGAGACCGCACGGTTGCGGCCAAAATCAACGGGGTGCAGGTTCCGCTGCGCACCGAGCTCAAGAACGGCGACGTGATCGAAGTCGTCACGGCGCCCGTGTCGACACCGAATCCGGCGTGGCTTGGCTTCGTTCGCACCGGCCGCGCCCGCTCCAAGATCCGGCACCACCTCAAGTCGTTGGCGCAAGTCGAATCGCAGGACCTGGGGGAAAAGTTGCTGACACAAGCGCTGCGCGCCGAAGGTTTGGAACGGCTGCCGGCCGACGACGAAGAGAACCGCACGATCTGGGAGAGGCTGCTGCGCTTCACCGGCAGCCGCAGCCGCGCCGAATTGTTAACAGACATTGGGCTAGGCAAGCGGATCGCCAGTATCGTGGCCAAGCGGCTTGTCACCATGCTGGCCGAGCGCGGGCAAAAACCCAACGCGTTGCTGATCACGCGTGAGCGCTATACGGCGCATGAAAACGTGTCGCAGGGCGAAGTGACGCTGGACGGCAGCGAAAACGCTTCGGTGCAATTCGCCACCTGCTGCCGGCCGGTGCCCGGCGATTCGATCGTCGGCTACCTCGGCCGCGGCGAGGGCCTCGTGGTGCACGCCGAAGACTGTGCGGTGGCTCGCCGGCTGCAACACAAGGACAGCGAGCGCTTCATTGGCGTGGAGTGGGCCGAAGAGCCGGTGCGGCCTTTCGAGACCGGGTTGCTGGTCACGGTAGTCAATGGCAAGGGCGCGCTCGCGCGTGTCGCGGCCGCTCTCGCGAGCGCCGAAGCCGACATCACCCACGTCAACATGGGCGACGAGAAGGCCCAGGACGCCACCGACTTGCGCTTCCTGGTGGCAGTGCGCGATCGCACGCATCTCGAAGCCGCGATGCGCGTGCTCAAGCGCACACCGTCGGTCATGAAGGTGCAACGCGTGCGGCCAGGTAGCGGTTCGGCGTTCAGCGCCACCGCTCAGCCCTTGAGCGGCGGCGGGTAGAGCACCGCGCGCACGTCGATTTCCTGTACGCCGAGCGGCGTCACCAACTTCACGGTATCACCTTCGCGCGCTTTCAAAAGCGCTCGCGCAATCGGCGAAATCCAGCTGACCTGTCCTTTTGCGCTGTCGGCTTCGTCGATGCCCATGATCGTGATGGTGCGCTCTTGCCCTGACTCCTCGACATAGCTGACCGTTGCGCCAAAGAACACCTGATCGCCGCCATGGTGAATCGAGGGGTCGGTGACTTCGGCGAGTTCCAGCCGCTGGGTGAGAAACCGGATGCGCCGGTCGATCTCGCGCAGCCGCTTCTTGCCGTAGATATAGTCGCCGTTCTCTGAACGGTCGCCATTCTTGGCCGCCCAATGCACCGCTTCGACCACCTGGGGACGCTCTTGGTCCATCAGTTGCAATAGTTCCGCGCGCAACCGCGCACAGCCCTGCGGAGTTATGTAATTTTTTGCACCGGCCGGCATGGTCGGCACTACGAGCTCATCATCGTCGTCGCCTTCTGCTTCCTTGGTGAACGCTTTGTTCATGAACGAAGCATAGCTGCGAGCGTGCATGCGTGTTAACACCACTCACCTTTCGAGGGTGGATTCCTACAGCTTCATACGCTGAGTCCTACGGCAACAATTACCCTGCTACTGCAACATCGACCGATGAGCCTGATTACCAACGCGTCGACCGCCAAGGCATCCGACGCCACGGCAGCGCGGTCGGCGGCCGCTGCCGACCCCGGCCGGCGCTCGCGCGCTGGCGCCGAAGCCGCGCGCTATGGGGTCTTACGCCGGCTGGGCCCGGCGCTGAAACACGACATGGTGGTCCATCTGCAGGCTATCGCGATGATGTCCGAAGTGTTGAATGCGCGGCTGGATCGGGGGTCCCCCTCGCCGGCCGAATTTCACAAAAGCATTTCCAAGCTGAACCGCCTGGCGCGCGAAGCCGTCGCCAGCTGCCTCAAGGTCGCGGCCTGGCTGGAACCGGGCGAGGACGAAGGCGTGCGACTTGCCGACGGCGTTGACGAGTGTCTCGCGCTCCTCAACAGCAACTTCAATTTCCGCGGAATCGTGGTCCGTACCGATGCCCCTGAAACGCCCATGCAGGTTTCACGGGTCGCGCTGTGCAACCTGCTGATCGCTTCGCTGATCACGTTGACTGACGCGGTGGGCGGTCCTTGCGAGGTCCAGGTGAAGGCTGCGGTGGTCGGCACCAATGCGGAAATCACGGTGCGCACCAGCCCACGGCAGGACGAATTCGAGGGCTTGCCCTTCGAGCCGACTTACCGACAACTGGAGTGGTCGGATGTGCAGGCGCTGGCGATTGCGGAAGGCGTGGAACTCGTGCGAGGTCCTGATCAGATCGAGATCCGCATGCCCCGGTCCATCGCCACAGCCCCTCTGCAAATCGCGCCGGTCTAGCAGGCCCTAGCTACGCGTCCATCGCGTCGATGAACTTCTCCAGCTCATCAATGGGCAGGGGTTTGCAGAACAGGAAGCCCTGGTATTCGTAACAGCCCTGGCGCGCCAGGAAATCGCGCTGGGCCTCGGTTTCAACACCTTCGGCAATCACGCCCAGCCCCAGGCTCTGCGCGAGGCCAATGATCGTGCGGGCGATCGCCGCGTCGTTGGCATCGGTCAGGATGTCTTTCACGAACTCGCGATCAATCTTCAGCTGATCCAGCGGCAACCGCTTCAAGTAAGACAGCGACGAGTAGCCCATACCGAAGTCGTCGAGCGACAGCGTGACGCCCATGTCCTTCAGGGTCGCCATCTTTGCGACGGTGACCTCGATGCCGTCGGCAAGCAGGCTCTCCGTCAGCTCCAGCTTGAGCTTGTGGGGAGGGATGCCCGAGTTCTTGATCACCGTCATCACTTCGTCGACGAAATCCGGGTGGCGGAACTGCCGCACGCTCACGTTCACCGCGATGCTGAGGTGACTGCGGGTCGGGTCGGTCGCCCATTTGACGAGCTGGTCGCACGCCTGCTCCAAGACCCAGCGGCCGATGGGGATGATGAGGGACGTTTCTTCCGCTGTGGGGATGAAGTCGTCCGGCGACACCATATCGCGATTGGGATGGCGCCAACGCAGCAAGGCCTCGACACCTGTCATGCGGCCGTCCGGACCCACCTGGGGCTGGTAGTCAAGGCGGAACTGACCGTCACGCCAGGCTTGGCGCAAATCGGTGGCCAGTGCGGCGTTGGCCGTGGCAACCGCCTGCATCTCGGGGTCGAAGAAGCACACGGCGTTGCGACCCGCGCTCTTGGCCTGGTACATCGCGAGGTCGGCCTGCTTCAACAATTCGCTGACGGACCAAGGCGCGCGCCCGAACAGCGTGACGCCGATGCTGCAGGTGCTGTGGTGCAGGTGGCCGGAGAGCGAATACGATTCACCCAGCTTGGCCAGGATGCGCTCGCTCACGACACGCGCGCCGGTGAGGGGGTCCAGGGGCTTCTGGCCACTGTTTTCCAGCAGGATCACGAACTCATCGCCGCCCAGCCGCGCCACCGTGTCGCCGCGCGCGACGCAGGAGCGCAGCCGCTCAGCCACCTGCTGCAACAGCTGGTCCCCTTTCTGGTGGCCCATGGTGTCGTTGAGCACCTTGAAGTTATCCAGGTCGATGAACATCAAAGCGCCCTCGCGCGGGCGGTCGTGGTCGGACAGCGCGCGGTGCAGGCGATCGAGCAGCAGTTGCCGATTGGGCAATCGCGTCAGCGGGTCGTAAAAGGCAAGGTACTGGATTTTTTCTTCGGCCGTTTTGCGCTCGGTGATGTCACGCCCCACCGCGACCCAATGCGTGAGTTTGCGCGCTTCATCCCAAACAGGCGAAACCTCCAGGTCCACCCAGAACGCCTCGCCATTCTTTTTGTAGTTGATCACGTCGACGCGGGCCGGCTGCCACTGCTCCATGGCATCCCGGATGCGGTCCAGTTCCTTGCGTTGCGTGCCCGGCCCTTGCAGCAGCCGGGGCGTGCGGCCCAGCACTTCTTCCGGCGTGTAGCCGGTGCGCCGCTCAAAAGCCTCGTTGACGAATACGATGCGGGGCCCCGGCTCGCTGAACGGCCCGGCCTCCGTGATGATGACTATGTCGTTCAAGCGTGCGATGCTGCTCTCGAGCAAACGCAGCTGCTCCTGCGCCTTATGACGCGCGGTTACGTCGCGCAGGTGCACAGCCAAGCCGGCACCGAACGGGTAGCCGCGCAACTCGATGCGCGCCGCCAGCTGGGCGTCCAGCTCTTCAGCCTCGAGGGTGCTGCCGGCAGCGAAGCTGTGCCGGAATTGTTCCTCCAGCCGCAAGCGCACCGTCTTCTGAAAACCGTTCCAAATCGGTCGGCCCAGCAGTTCGCGGGCTGGCCGCGCCATCAGGCGCTCGGCCTGTTCGTTCAGGTAGGTGAAGCGGCCTTCCCGGTCGACGGTCGCAAAGGCTTCGCCGCTGCCCATCGCGCCGCCCATGCTCACCGTGTGCCTCATCAGCGTGCCCGCGCGGTGGCCGTGCGGCGCAATCTCCTGCACCGCCCCTTCGACACGCACGATTTCGCCCGATTCGTCACGCACGGCTTGGCCAATCGCGCGCACCCAAGCGCGGCGGCCCTTGAGGGTAACGATCTGCATTTCTTCGTCGAAAGCTTCACCACCCGTGGTGCAGGCCTGCACCAGCGCGTTCACCTTGGGCTGCCACTCGGGCGCGTAGAAGCCGAAAGCTTCCTCTCGTGCCGGCTGGTAGCCCGGCGGCGCGTCGTGAATCGCAGCCAGCTGGTCGGACCACTCGACCTCGTCCGCCTCCAGGTCCAGCGTCCACACTCCCACGAACGCTGCACGCTCGAGCAACTTCAGCAGGGTCTTTACCTGTTGCAGCTTGTCATGGTCGAGCGTTTGCATGTTTCTGAATCGATTCGCATCTTATGTTCGCATAGATGTCGTCAAGTTCATGGGTAGGCAAGGTCCTACCGGAGATCGCGGGCTAGTCTGGGGCCTTGGTGCGGAGCCAGACTTGCATCATGGCAATCTACTTCAACTCTGCCCCTAAAGTTCCAGTGCACCTGCAAGCCTTTGTCATCGAGGACAACGCGACGATACGCGAGAATTTGATCGGCACGCTCGAGGAGCTCACCTGCGTCAAGGTTGCCGGTACGAGTTCGACCGAAAACGATGCGCTGGCTTGGCTGGAGCAGCACATGGATCGATGGGACCTCGTGATCGTGGACTTGTTTTTGAAGCAGGGCAGCGGCCTCCATCTGGCGCAGTGCATCCAACGGCGCCGGCCGACTCAGAAGATCGTCGTCTTCAGCAATTACATCAACGCCAGCGTGCGCAAGCGTTGCGCGCAGCTCGGGGTCGATGCCGTGTTTGACAAATCCACCGAAATCGACGCGCTGGTCGACTATTGCGCGCACCAGTGTTTCCGCGTGGCGCAGGCCCAGGCGGCCTAGTCTCGGGCCGCACGCTCCCTCACGCATCAGCGGCCTTGCGCTTGTACGCCCGCCAACCGTACGCCCCCAGCGCCGCCAGAAAGCCCAGCACCAGGAGAGGCAGGGTCCACCAGTAGCCGCGGCTGGTGATGGAAGGCTTCGCCTCGTTCAACACCCCCTGTCCCGTGGGATCGAAGGTATTGATCTCGGCGCGCAGGCCGTTCATGCCGATCACCGCGATATTGCCTTGGGACAACTGCAGTGGCTTGTCGGGGATCGGCCCTTCGCGTCCCAAAGTGCGATAGACCGCCCCGGTATCGCTGCCTGACTTGACCACTTCGAGCAGGCCGGGCCGGTTGAGCCCGCTCACGTCGAGCAGTGGTCGGTCCGAGCCGCCGGCCAGGTAAAGCCGTCCACCTTCCACGCGCACTTCGCTTTCAATGTCTTTGAGGGCGACGTCCATCACCAGGAACGGTCCTTTGACCTTGTGCGGCCCCGAGTCGCCCACCGCGATGAATTTCGCGCGTGACGGGGAAATGCCCGTGCTGGCAGCCAAGCTGATCACCCGCGGCAGGCTGCTTTGCGCGTCGGCGAGGTACGACACCGGCACCATCACATTGGCGCCGCCGGCGAAGCGTGAGATGAGGCCGCTGAAGTCGGCGCCCGGCTCCACCTTGTCCAACAGCACGTGGCTGCTCGCAAGCACGGAGACCGGATACGGCTCGGGCGTTTCGCGGCAACGATCGCTCGCTTGCTGACGTACGAAGGCGACGCGGATGTTGTTGTGCGCGCTGATCGCGTGGCGTGGTATGGGGGCGATGACACGCTCGCGCCGACCGGTGGCTTCGAGTTCGCGCGAAGCCAGTAACACCTCGTTGAGGAACACCGACACGATGGGCGGCGTGCGGGCAGCGCCGGGCGCCGCGGCGACGTCGATCACGAGCGCCGACGGGCCGCGGCCTTCCGCCGCTAGCGCGCTGATATGGAAGTGGGCGTTCCATTCCGCGCGGTTCAGGACGTCGAAGGTTGCGGGCTTGGCGCCCAAATATTTAAGTGAGACAGCGGGCACCTCCGAGCGCGGGTCGTCGGCGGAACTCACGTTGAGCGCCAGAGAGCCCTGCTGCCAGGACTGCGTGAAAAGGCCCGCCGCCTGCGCGCCCGCGTCAGGCGCCACGACGATCGCCGGGCGACCGAATACGTTGGCAACCCGAACCTGCCCCGCGGCAAGTTGCTTGCCCCAGCCGTCCAGAGCGCGCTCCCGCCATTCCGCAAAAGCATCGAGCGCCTCGGCCGGAAGCTGCGCGCGCAACTCATCCAGCGCCTGGACCAGGACGCCGCGCGTGGCGCGGTCGGCCACCACGACGTCGGCCTGCACCGGCCCACCTTGACCCAATGCCAGCAACGCGCCGAGCTCAGCCAAATCCTTGATCTTGTGCTTTCCGCCCTCAGCCAGCGCGGCAAAGGCGGGCACCCGGCGCAGCGCCTGCGGCACGACGACGCCCTGCAGGTCGACGATGTCTCCCACATCCGGCAGCGACCGGACGCGTGGTTGCTTGCCGGCCCGCTCCAGTGCGACGCCCACGCGCCATGCCGAGTCGTAAGCGTCGCTGGAGAGCTTGTTGCCAGTGATGAGGATCACCGGTGAGGTTGGCAGAGCAGCCCAAGCCGTTGGCAAATCCTGGATCGCGGCGCTGTCGTAACGGTACGTGAATCGGGTGGTCGGCTCGATACGCAGGAGGTTGCCGGGCGTGCGCGTATCGGAACAGGTGTTCTCGCGGTTGATGGCCGTCCGCCAGTCCATGTTAAAGCGCACTACACCGCTCGAACGAGGCGCACCGTCCACCGCCAAGGTGAGACTGCCGTCGCCGCGTTCTGCTGTGACCGGTCGGGCCGACGCGGGTAGGCCGTCAAAGGAAAGGATAAGCGTTGTGCGGCCGCCGTCGGCGCGCACGAAACTGGCGTCCATCTGAAGCGTACCGTTGGCGATCGGCACATTCGGGGGCACCGGCAGCGCGATCTCGCGGCTCGTGTCGGGATAGCCCAGCACGACGGGCGCCCTCTGCCCGACGTCGGCGAAAGTCACCACACGCGTCACCCAGCTGTCCGAACTCATGCGTCGAAACACTTCTCCGGGTGAAGCTGCAGCAACCGGACCGGCGGGAGCCGACGCGACTGCGCCGGGCGCGGTCTGGGCGACGGCGGCACAGGCAAGGATTGCGCAAGCCCCGATGCAACAAGCACTGCAAAGGCGCGCTAGCGTCATGCTCCGGCTGACCTTGATTGTGGTTTCCATCCGCGCGCTCCGTTCATTACTGCTGAGGCAGATACAGCATGCCCGTCAAGCTCATCAAGTTTGTATCAATCTCCCAGTTAAATCCAGGAGGTGTAACGTCTTCTATTGGCTAGGCAATCCGCCGTGGTGGCCGTTGGAGCTTGCTTACTGTAGTGCGCCGGTGTGGCGCACGCCGGTACTCTGCGAACGAAAGTGGTGACGATGTGAACGCACGGATGGATTCAACCAGTCACCGTTTTTGTGACTGCGACCGTGACATTTTCAACAGTCAAGAGCCGTGTCGACCTCATCCAACATGACTTGCTTCCAGAGTCCAGTGGTGGATATCGGGCAGCACACGGACGAATTGCTTGCGGAAGTGCTGGGACTGGACGCCCCGGCCATCGCTGCGCTGCGTGCGGGCAAAATCATCCAGCGCGCTCCGCGCTGCCAAGGAAATGCCATGACAGACTTCGAGACGCTGACTTATTCAGTTGACGACTGCGTAGCGGTCATCACGCTGAACCGACCAAAAGCACTGAACGCACTTTCGGCGAAGATGGCAGAGGAGCTGCTGCAGGCTATCGCGCGAATCCGTGCAGACGACGCGGTACGCGCTGTGGTGCTGCACGGCGCAGGCGGCGCCTTCTGCGCCGGTGGCGACGTGCGCAACAGCAACTCCGCTGGACCGCGCACCGCCGTCCAGGGGCATGCCGGCATGGGACGCTACCGTGACCTCACGCTGGCGCTGCACGCCCTCGACCGTCCGCTGATCGCTGCAGCGGACGGCGTGGCCTTCGGCGCCGGCTTCAGCCTGCTGCTCCTCGCCGACATCGTGCTGCTCAGCGACCGAGCCCGACTGTGCATGGCCTTTCAACGCATCGGCCTCATCCCCGACTGCGGCGCGCTTTTCACGTTGCCTCGCAGCGTGGGGCTTCAGCGCGCAAAAGAGCTGATGTTCTCCGCTCGCGAGATCAGCAGCGCCGAAGCGCTGGGCATGGGCCTGGCCCTGGAGGTGTTGGCGCCGGAAGCGTTGCTGCCGCGCGCGATGCAGATCGCGCAATCCTTTCGCGGCAATTCGCCTGTTGCGTTCGCCATGGCCAAGCAGGCGCTGAACGCTTCGATGCAAAGTGACCTGGACACCATGCTGGCGCTGGAAGTTTCCGGTCAAGCTGTGGCCATCTCGAGCGACTACCTGGCCGAGGCGGCCCGCCGTTTCGCGGCCAAAGAGCCGGCGCAGTTTCGTTGGCCAACGCCGCAAGCCGGCGCGTCCAAGGGCTGACAACCCCTGCCCTGTTAAGCCTGAAGCAGCGCCCTCAGCTCGCGCTTGAGCACCTTGCCGTAGCTGTTCTTGGGCAAATCGCTCACCACGCGGTAGTGCTTGGGGCGCTTGAACCGCGCGATGTGTTCGACGCAATGCGCATCTAGCAATTCGGTCTGCAGGCCTGGTTTCACCACCACGAACGCCACTACGACTTCACCCCACTCCTCGTCGCGCTGACCAACGACGCAGGCCTCGACAACACCGGGATGGAGCAGCAGCGCCTCTTCGACCTCGCGTGGATAAATGTTGGATCCGCCACTGATGATCAAGTCCTTGGAGCGGTCGCGCAGCGTCAAGTACCCCTGCGCGTCCAGCGAGCCCAAGTCGCCTGTGCGCAACCAGCCACCGGCCAGGGCTTGCTCCGTAGCGGCCGGATTGTTCCAGTAACCGCGCATCACCGTGTCCCCCTGGCAAACGATCTCGCCGATTTCATTGCAGGGCAAATCCTCGCCGTCTTCGCCAACGACTCGCACGGTCATCCCGGTGCGCGCACGACCCACGGAACCCAGCAAAGCCACATCGCGGCTTTCGTGATCGCTGCGCGACAGCCATGTGATGGTCATGGGAGATTCGCCCTGGCCGTAGATCTGGACAAATACCTGGCCGAACAGCGCAATCGACTTACGCAGTTCCTCGACGTACATCGGCCCGCCGCCATACACGATGGTGCGCAATTGCCCGGGCCGTTCGCCCGTGCGCTCGGCTTCGAGCCGCAGCCGCTGCACCATGGTCGGTGCGAGGAAGGCCCCACAGCGCGGATGCGCGTTGCACAGCGCAATGAACTCTCCTGGATCGAAACCGCCGGACACAGGAATGACCTGGCGCGCGCCGCGCGCGATGTAGGCGGGGATATACACCCCCGAGCCATGCGACATCGGCGCTGCATGCAGTTGGCTGTCGCCTTCATCGATGCTGTCCACGTCCGCGAGGTGCGCGAGCGTCATCGCCATCAGGTTGCGGTGAGAAAGCATCGCGCCCTTGGAGCGTCCCGTCGTACCGCTGGTGTAAAAGAGCCAGGCCAACGCATCCGGATCGGTGGCGATCGGGGCTGCCCCAGGTTCACCGAACAGGCTTTCGTATTCGGGTGATGCAATGGTGAAGAGCTCAGGTTTCGCATTGCTCTCGCCCAAGCACGACGCGAGCGGAGGGGCGAGACGGGGTGACGCCAGCACCAAGCGCGCGCCCGCGTCGTCGATGATCTGCAGCATCTCCTTGGGATGCAGCTTGGCGTTGACGGGCACGGCGGTGGCTTCGGCCGCCCAGATGCCGAAAAGCATCTCTACGTACTGGGGGCAGTTTTCACTGACAACGACCACTCGCTCGCCCGCCAAGCGCTTGCCACGCAGGCCGGCGGCGAGGCCGAGTGCGCGCCAACGCAAATCTGCGTAGCTGGCGACAAAGGCGTCGCCGTGGTACACCGCACCACGCTCGGGAAAGCGACGTGCGGCATTTTCAAGCAGCGTGAAGAGATTCATCGTTCGAGCCAAGCCTAGCCTGGATTGTCCTGTGTCAGTCGACCTTGGCGCCCGAGAACTTGACGACCTCGCCCCACTTGACGATGTCCTCTCGCATCAGTGCGGCGAAGGCTTCCGGCTTGCCGCCCATCGGGTTGTAGCCCAGCGTCTCGAGCCGCTCCCGGAAAGCCGGTGTGTTCAACGCGTTGTTAAGCACCTCGTTGATGCGACTGGTAATTCCCGGCGGTGTCCCCTTGGGTGCGAGTACACCAAACCATGTTTCCGACGTGAGATTCGCGTAGCCCAGCTCTTTGGTCGTCGGCACGCTGGGCATCGCCGTCGAACGCTTGTCCGACATCACGGCGAGGGCGCGCAACCGGCCGTCCTTGACGAACGGCGCGGCCGGCGGCGCGCCTGGAAAGGCGAGCTGAAGGCGATCCCCGATGAGGTCCGTGAACACCGCACCCGGAGATGTGTAGGGCACGTGCACCATGTAAACACCCTGCGTCTTCTTGTACAGCTCCCCGGCCAAGTGATAGGAACTGCCGCTTCCGGTCGAACCGAAATTGAGCTTGCCCGGATTCTTCTTGGCGTGCTCGGTCAACTCCTTGAGCGTCTTAGCCGGAAGCGAGGGATGGACCACGATCACGTTAGGGACCGACCCGACCAGCACGATCGGATCGAAATCCCTTTGCGGGTGGAACGGCTTGGCGCCGTACAAGGTCACCGCAGAGACCAGCGTGCCTGGCCAGCCCAGCAGCAGTGTGTAGCCATCGGCAGGCGACTTTGCAGCCAACGCGGCGCCGACGTTCCCGTTGGCACCGGGCTTGTTCTCGACGACGAACGACTGGCCGAGTGCCCGCGTCAGCTCCTCGGCAATCAGCCGCGCCATCGGGTCCGCGCTGCCCCCTGGCGCAGCCGGAACGATCAGCCGCACGGGCTTGACCGGCCAGCTTTGCGCGAACGACGGGATAGCCGAGGCGCCGAGCGAAGCCGCCAGCAGCAGCAAGCCCGCACGGCGCTGCACTTTTGCAAACGGGTTGAACATTGTTCAGTCTCCTTTGAGGTTGCGGGTTGCGCGCTGTCAGTACGACTTCGGCAGGCCCAACACGCGTTCGGCGATGTGACTCAGGATCAGCTCGCGGCTGACCGGCGCGATGCGGGGAATCATGATTTCGCGCAGATAGCGCTCCACGTGAAATTCCTTTGAGTACCCCATGCCGCCATGCGTCAGGACCGACTGCTCGCAGGCGCGAAACCCGGCTTCGGCAGCCAAATACTTGCAGGCGTCGGCCTCTGGGCCACATTCACGTCCGTTGTCGTACAGCCAGGCCGCTTTCATTCTCAGCAACTGCGCGGCTTCCAGTTCCACCCAGTTGGCGGCAAGCGGATGCTGAATGGACTGATTCATGCCGATGGGGCGGTCGAACACCACACGGTTCCGGGCGTACTCGGCAGCCTTGCGCAGCGCGATGCGCCCCACGCCAATGGCTTCGGCCGCCAGCAGGATGCGCTCGGGGTTCATGCCATGCAGGATGTACTTGAAGCCCTTGCCTTCCTCGCCGATGCGATCTTCGACAGGAATTTCCAGGCCGTCGATGAAGAGCTCGTTGGAATCCACGCATTTGCGGCCCATCTTTTCGATCAGCCGTACGTCGATTTTGCTGCGGTCCAGGTCGGTGTAGAACAGCGAAAGACCCCCTGCGCGGTTGGCAGGGGCCAGGTCTTCCACCGGTGTCGTGCGCGCCAGCAGCAGGATTTTTTCTGCGACCTGGGCGGTGGAGATCCACACCTTCTGGCCGTGCACCACATAGCGGTCGCCCCTGCGCACCGCGCGGGTCTTGAGCTGGGTCGTGTTCAACCCGGCATCCGGTTCGGTGACCGCGAAGCAGGACTTGACCTTGCCCTGGGCCATCGGCGGCAGCATGCGCTGCTTCTGCTCTTCGTTGCCGAATACCGCGACCGGCATCAAGCCGAAGATGTTGATATGGATGCTTGAACAACCACTCAGACACGCGCCGGACTCGGCGACAGCCTGCATCATCACAGAGGCTTCCGTGACGCCCAGGCCAGCGCCGCCGTAGGCTTCGGGAATCGCCAGGCCCAGCCAGCCGGCGTCGCCCATGGCGCGGTAGAAGTCATGCGGGAAGACGCCGTCGGCGTCACGCTCCAGCCAATACGATTCCGGAAAGCGTGTGCAGACAGCCTGCACGGCTTCGCGGATAGCTTCCTGTTCGGGGGTGAAGTCGAAGTTCATAAGTTGCTTAGCAGCCCTGCCACACCGGCG
>JBKJTX010000510.1:0-6529 GCA_046590315.1 Ramlibacter sp.
CAGATGCAATGCAACGCGAGGATATGCACTTCCTGAATACGGGCGGTGCGCTCGTGCGGCACGCAGATGTGCACGTCGGTCTCGCGAAGTGCTGCGACCATCTTGCCGCCGCCGCGTCCAGTGAGGGCCACCACCGTCATCTCGCGCTCGTGCGCGGCTTCGATAGCGGCAAGAACGTTGGCCGAGTTGCCGCTGGTCGTAAGCGCCAGCAGCACGTCGCCTGCTTGGCCGAGCGCGCGTACCTGTTTGGAGAATATGCGCTCGAAGTCGTAGTCGTTGGCGATGGCCGTGAGGATCGAGCTGTCGGTGGTCAGCGCAATAGCGCCCAGCTCGGGCCGCTCGCGCTCGAAACGCCCGACAAACTCGGCCGAGAAGTGCTGCGCGTCGGCTGCCGAGCCGCCATTGCCGCAGGCCAACACCTTACCGCCGCTGGTGACGCAGGCCAGCACCGCCTGCACGGCCGCCGCGATGGGCTTGCTCAAGATTTGCGCTGCCTGGTACTTCAGGTCGGCGCTGTCGATGAAATGTTGTTGGATGCGTTGTTCGAGCATGGCTGGCGATGATAACGCGCGAGCTCCGATGGGCGATGACCTACGCAGCCAAAGGCGCGCTGGATGCAGAAGCGGCCAATACCGCAAGCTTTCCCTCGGATATGCGGACTTTTTGTATCCGGTTGGCAGCCCAGCTGCGTAAGGGGCGGGTGTTCACCCCAACTCATCGCCACAGGAGACCCCCATGCGATCGAAACATCTGAAGTTATTGCAATTGAGCATGCTCGTCGCCGGCGCTTGCGCCGCCGGCGTGGCGCTGGCCTCCAGCCACCGCGAAGCGCCCTTCATCACGACCAGCCCCAAGGTCGACGCCAGCGACTTCTACATGTTCCGCAGCTATGAGGGCGTTGCGGCCAACGGCGCGGGCGGACGCACCGACTACGTCACGCTCATCGCCAATTACCAGCCCCTGCAGGGCCCGTACGGCGGCCCCAATTACTTTCAACTCGACCCCAACGCTCTGTACGAGATCCATGTCGACAACAACGGCGATGCGCTCGAAGACCTGACCTTTCAGTTTCGCTTCAACAACAAGTTGAACAATATCCAGCTCCCCATCGGCACCAAGAACGTGGCGATCCCGCTGATTCAGGCCGGCCCGGTTGCGAACGTTTCGGATGCCAATCTCAATGTCAACGAAACCTACAGCGTCACGCTGGTAAGAGGCGACCGCCGCAAGGGCACCGCGACGCCCGTCACCAAGGCATCCGGCGGCGCCACGACTTTCGAGAAACCGGTCGACTACATCGGCGTGAAAACGCTGGGCGACAGCAATGCCTACGCCGCGTATGCGGCCAAGCACGTTCACGAAGTCCGCATCCCCGGCTGTCCCGCCGGCAAAGACATGGGTCGGGTTTTCGTGGGCCAGCGCCAGGAAGGGTTCGCAGTGAACCTTGGGCCGATCTTTGACCTGGTGAACGCGCCACTGTCGGTGATCACCAATCCGGCAAACATCAACGCGGCAGCGGCTAACTCGATCCAGGACAGCAACGTGACTTCGATCGCGCTCGAAGTCCACAAGGACTGCCTCACCGCCGGTGCCGAAACCGTGATTGGCGGCTGGACCACCGCCAGCTTGCGCCAGGCGCGATTGCTCTCGGCGGCCCCCGCTTCGGGCTACCAGACGAGCGAGAAGCCCGGTGGCGCCTGGACCCAGGTATCGCGTCTGGGCCAGCCGCTGGTGAATGAAGTCGTGATCGGGCTGAAGGACAAGGACAAGTTCAACGCGTCCAAGCCCAATGGCGACGGTCAGTTTCTCGATTACGTGACGAACCCCACGTTGCCCGCCCTGTTGGGCCTGGTGCTGACGGGAAATGCCGCCGGCCTCGCGCCCACCAACCTGCCGCGCACCGACTTGGCAACCGTGTTCCTGACAGGCATCACTGGCGTCAACAAGCCGGCCACCGTGACACCTTCGGAAATGCTGCGTCTTAACACGGCCATCGCGCCCGTCCCGTTTGCCAGCCAGAACCGCCTCGCCATCGTCGGCAGCCTCAAGTCGTCGCCGGCCGGTACCGACTTCGCTGGCTTTCCGAATGGCCGGCGGCCCAAAGACGACGTGGTCGACATCGCGCTGGTGGCGATGCTCGGCGGGCTGTGCATGGCCAATGGCGACAACGATGCGCTCAAGCTCAACAGCATTCCCGGTGTGGCCGGCGTGACTTCGGCTTGCAAGCCTTCGAGCGTTCCGGCGGGCGCTGCCTCGCTGGACGTGCATGACGGCGTGGACCAAGCCGTCGTCCCCTTCCTCGCGGGCTTCCCGTACCTCAACACGCCATTGGCGGGTTCGCGTTAAGCGGCACGGCGAAGGACTTCACCATGAAACACATTTCCTACGGCCGTGCGGCGGCCAGCTTGGCGGTCGGCGCACTGCTGTTGAGCGCGTGCGGCGGCCGCGGCGACAGCATCGCTCTGCCGACGGACCCGCCGGTGGCGGGTAGCGAGGTTCCGACCTCGGCCACCACGAGTTCTGCGGGCGCGCTGACTTTCGTGAAGAGCGTCGCCGCGACCAGCAGCGACAGCGCGACACCGCTGGTGGTCGGAGACGCGGTGCTCGCGACCAGCGAAACCGAGGAGCCCGATCCAAGCGTTTAAACCACGCGATCAACGGTGGAAGATTGGCTGTGCGCCGCACTCTGCCTTGGCAGGGTCGGCGCATAGCCATGCGCGCTTCTGCGCTGGGACTGGCCTGAATCCAAACGGTGCGTTAGCGCGTACTATTGGAAACCCCCCTGTTCACACCGCCTCCATGGACAACAACCCTCAAGACCCGCAGCTGATCGCGCTTTTGGACCGAATCGCCTCCCGCCATGCCCATGCGGGCCGGCATACGGACAGCGAATTGGCTTTGCGCGAACTGTACGACCTGACCTCCTCGCGCCTGTTCGGCGTCGCCCTGCGCGTTGTCAGCAACCGCGAATGGGCCGAGGACGTGCTGCAGGAGGCCTACCTGAATGTCTGGCGCATTGCCGGGGATTACCGGTCAGCCCTCAGCCCACCGCTCGCCTGGATGGGCGTGATCGTGCGCAGTCGCGCGCTGGATTTTCGGCGCCGCCGCGCGAGCGAGCGCGCCGATGCCGCCCTCGAGCTGGATGACGCCCTCAGCGACACCTTGGCGGGCGATTCGCCCGACCCAATGGACACCAGTCAAGCCAGCGAGCAGGCGTGGGCGTTGCACGAGTGCCTCCGAAAGCTCGAAGCTCGCCAGCGCGAAGTCGTGAGTCTGGCCTACCTGCGCGACCTGAGCCACAGTGAACTGTCCGAGCGGCTCAAGCTGCCATTGGGCACCGTGAAGAGCTGGATCCGCCGCGGCATCGAACAACTGCGCGGCTGCATGGCGCATTTCGCCTGAACGGGACCACTGCATGAACCTTCTCGATCATCCCGACCTGGCCGACCGGCTCGCCGCCGCCTATGCGTTGGGCACATTGCGCGGTGGCGCGCGGCGCCGCTTCGAATCGCAGGCGCGCCAAAGTCCGACGCTGCGCGCCGCGGCGCTGGGCTGGCAAGAGCGGTTTTCCGCGATCACCGAACTGCAACCAGCCAAACAACCTGACCCCAATGTGTGGAAGCGCATCGAGAACATGGTGGCAGGGGAGGCTGCAGTAGCCCGCCCGTCAGCTCCATACAAGGCGCCTTCGCGTGCATGGCGTGGGTGGGCCTTTGGGGCGAGCTTTGCGAGTATGGCCATGCTGGGGGTGAGCGTGTATTTGGCCAGCGAATTGGGCTTGCGCGAGTCGCAGATCGCGCAGCTGGATAAAACGCGCGCGGGGCTCGCGCAGGAAAAAGTGCAGCTGGTATCGCAATTGAAGGCAACGCCCGATATCCGCTACGTGGCGGTGCTGTCGGATGAGCGCGCCGCCGCATCCGTGCTGGTGACCTTCGATCCCAAGCACAACACGCTCACACTCAAGCGGGTGGGGGCGTACCAGGAAGGGCCCGACAAGTCGCTGCAGCTGTGGGCACTCCCGCCAACGGGCGGGCCGCGCTCACTGGGCGTGCTGGACGCCTCGGGCTTGGTCAAGCTGACCGCCGCCGAAAGCCAGGTCCGCGAGACACCGGCTTTGGCAATCAGCCTGGAGCCGAAGGGCGGAGTGCCTGCGGGGAGCGGGCCGACCGGCCCCGTGTTGTTCAAGGGCGCATTGCTGCCGACGACGTGAAGTCCGTGTGTATAATGTGTATAGACTCATTAGTCTGTACACATGCGCACGAATATTGTTATTGACGACCACCTTCTCGAAGCCGCAATGAAGGCCGGGCCGTACAACACCAAGAAGGACGCGGTCGAAGCGGGACTGCGCTTGCTTGCCCGTCAGGCGGCATACAGTGACATCCTGGCATTGCGCGGCAAGCTTCGATGGGACGAAGCGTCCCAGACTGCCGAGGCGGTGGTCGGCGAGCCGCGTAGGGCGTACTTGGCCACCAAGCGTCCCCGGACTCCCAGAAAATGATTCTTGTCGACTCGTCGGTGTGGATCGATTTCTTCAATGGGCGATCCGGCGAGGCAGTGGACCGGCTTTCCCATTTGTTGCAGGATGGCAGTGCGCCACTCGCTGTGCCCGACCTGGTGCTGTTCGAAGTGCTTCGTGGTTTCCGGCACGAGCAAGACTTCCAGGCGGCGCGGCGCAGCTTGGCGGTGCTGCCGGTGGTTGAAATAGGAGGCGAGGACAGCGCACTGCGCGCGGCCCATCATTCCCGCGCGTTGCGAGCTGCCGGGGTCACCGTCCACAGCCCCGTCGACGTGCTATTGGCGAGCTATTGCATCGAGCATGACCATGCGCTACTTCACGCCGACCGAGATTTCGACGCCATCGAAGCAGTCCGGGGCCTCAAAGTATGGCGCCATTGACCCCGCTCACGACGCGTCGAAAGCCGCTTTCAGCCATTCGATCTGGCCCGCCTCGACGCTGATCACATCGAAACGGCAGGGCGGCTGCTGGGGCAGGCGCAAAAGGTAGTGGCGGGCCGCAAAGACAATGCGGCGCTGCTTGAAGTGGCTCACGCTCGCAGCCGCGCCGCCAAATGTGCGACTGGCGCGCTGGCGCACTACCACGAACACCAGCGTGCCTGCGGCATCACGCATCACGAGGTCGATTTCACCGCCACCGCGCCCAGGCGTCCGATAATTGCGCGCCAGCAGCTTCATGCCGCTGTCCAGCAGGTGCGCCAGCGCACGGTCCTCGGCGGCGTCGCCGGCCTGTTTCGTGGTGGTGGCGACAGCGACTTTCTTGCGGGGGATTTCCATTGAGCGCTTCTTTTGCTTCGTCCCTGAACGCCGCGCGCGATGCCGCAGCTTCGCAGCATTATCCGCAAGGTGCGCTTTATGTCGTTGCCACGCCGATCGGCAACCTGGCCGACATCAGCCTTCGCGCCTTGCACGTCCTGCAGCTGGCGGACGCCATCGCTTGCGAAGACACCCGGCACACCCACGCGCTGCTGCGCGCGTACGGCATCGACAAAGCCGGCTCGCAACTGGTCGCGGTGCACCAGCACAACGAAAGCGAAGCGGCGCAGGCGGTGGTCGAGCGCTTGCGCCTGGGGCAGCGCGTCGCGTATGCGAGCGATGCAGGAACGCCGGCAGTGAGCGATCCCGGCGCGCGGCTCGTCGCCGCCGTCCACGCGGCGGGCTTGCGGGCTGTGCCATTGCCGGGGGCCAGCAGCGTGACGGCGGCTTTGTGCGTGGCGGGCGCGCTGGGCGAGGGCGGTGCCTTTGTGTTTTCCGGATTCTTGCCGGCCAAGGCGGGCGAGCGGGATGCCCAGGTCGCGTTGCTGGCAGAGGAGCAGCGCGCGGTGGTGCTGCTGGAGGCGCCGCATCGCATCGAAGCGCTGGCGCGTTCACTGGCCGTGCTGGGCGCGCGCCCCGTCACCGTGGGCCGCGAGTTGACTAAGCAGTTTGAGGAAGTGGCGACCGTCGCCTGTGCCGGGCTCGCCGCGTGGCTGGAGAGCGATGCGCAGCGTCTGCGCGGCGAATTCGCGCTGGTGCTTCATGCGGCGCCCCAAGCCCGCGAGAACAATCAGGGCTTGCGTGTGCTGGGCTTGCTGCTTAAGGAGCTTCCCTTAAAGAGCGCGGTGAAGTTGGCGGCCGAAATCACTGGCGAGCCGCGCAACGAGCTGTACGAAGCGGCCTTGCGCTTGAAAAATCTGGATGCCGGGGCAAGCCCGGCATGACGCTCCGTGCGGTCAAATCGCTAACGGGTCGACATCGACCGCCCAGCGGATGAGGCCTTTCTCTTTGGTGGCGTGCAGCACCGGTTGCCACCCGGCCAGGAAACGCTGCAGGGCCACGCGCGAGTCGCTCTCCACCAGCAGTTGCGCCCGCTCCACATTGGCAACCCGCTGGATCGTCATCGGCACGGCGGAAAAAAGCGTCACGCGGTCGGCGTCCGGCACCTGCGCGGCCGCTGCGCTCGCCGCGTTGAGAAACGCCTGCGCCGCCTCCTGCGTGCGTGCCTCGGCCCGCAGCAGCGCCTGAAAGCCGA
>JBKJTX010000014.1:0-8895 GCA_046590315.1 Ramlibacter sp.
CGTGATCATCATCGGCGGGTTGGGGTCGACGACGGGCGCACTGATTGGCGCACTGCTGGTCGGGCTCATGGCCAACTACACCGGCTTCCTGATTCCGAAGGCGGCGCTGTTCTCCAACATCGCGTTGATGATGGCGATCCTGCTGTGGCGGCCGCAAGGCGTCTACGCGCTCAGCAAGTAGGAGCGGAACACCATGCTCAACCGCCTCCTGTCCAACGACTTCCCGCGTAATCGCATCCTGGCTGCACTGCTGGTCGCGTTGTTGCTCGCGCTGCTTCTGACGCCATTCATCTTTCCCGGTGTGAAGGCGCTCAATGTTGCAGCGAAGATTCTGATCTTCGTGGTGCTGGTCGCCAGTTTCGATTTGCTGCTCGGCTACACCGGCATCGTGAGCTTCGCCCACACCATGTTCTTCGGCATCGGGGCGTACGGCGTGGCCATTGCGTCATCGCGCATGGGCCCGGGCTGGTCTTCCATTCTTGCGGGGCTACTGGTCGCACTGGCACTGTCCTTTGTGCTCGCGCTGCTGGTGGGCTTGTTCTCGCTGCGCGTGCGGGCGATCTTCTTTTCAATGATCACGCTGGCAGTGGCGGCGGCCTTCCAGACGCTGGCTTCCCAGCTGTCGGAGTTCACCGGCGGCGAGGACGGCCTGACTTTCAAGATGCCCGACGTGCTGTCGCCCGGCTTCCAGCTTTTCGAAACGCCAGTCCTTGGCGTCACGCTCGACGGCCGGCTGATCTGCTACTACCTGCTGTTCTTCCTGGCGTTGGGGCTGCTGCTGGCCATGCTGCGAGTGGTCAACTCTCCGTTTGGGCGCGTGCTGCAGGCGATCCGGGAAAACGAATTTCGTGCCGAGGCCATCGGCTACCGCGTCGTCGTCTACCGCACGACGTCCAGCATCATCTCCGCGCTGTTCGCCACCGTGGCGGGCGCGATGCTGGCGGTCTGGCTACGCTACAACGGCCCCGATACATCGCTCTCGTTCGAGATCATGCTGGACGTGCTGCTGATTGTGGTGATCGGCGGCATGGGCACCATTTACGGTGCGGCCATCGGCTCTGGCGTGTTCGTGATCGCGCAAAGCTATCTGCAAGACTTGCTCAAGATCGCCAGCGACGCGACGTCGGGCGCGCCCTGGCTTTCGGCGCTACTTTCGCCCGACCGCTGGCTGCTCTGGCTTGGCCTGCTGTTCGTCCTTTCCGTTTATTACTTTCCCACCGGTGTCGTCGGGCGGTTGCGCGCCCTGCGAAGCCCTGCCTGACGTCCCCTGCTACCTGATCCAACTGAGGAGATCGTGTTGATCCATACAAAAACGAATGCAGGCGGCGTCATGCGCCGCAAGAACAATTTTGGAACGCGCATGGCCCAATGGGCCGCGGCGATGAGTTTCGGACTGGTGCTCGCTGCCTGCGGCGGCTCTAACGATGGCAACCCGCTGGTGCGCCAGACGCATCTGGGAGAGATTGCCGGCGCACAGGACGCGGCCGGTACGTACTCCTGGAAGGGCGTGCCCTTCGCAAAACCACCGGTCGATGCGCTGCGCTGGCAGCCCCCGCAAGAGCCTCAGGCGTGGACCGCCACGCGCACGACGACTTCATTCGGCAGCGCCTGCGCGCAGTATGGACGGATCTACGGACCGGGATCCAACAACACCTACGACGCCACCATCGGGACCACATTGCTGCAAGCGGTGGGGAGCGAAGACTGTCTCTACCTCAACGTCTGGCGGCCGGCAACCGGTGAGACGAATCTGCCCGTCATCGTCTTCTTTCACGGCGGAAGCAACGTCTCCGGTTACACGGCTGACCCGATGTACGACGGAGCGGCGCTCGCCAAGACCGCGAATGCCATCGTCGTCACGCCCAACTTCCGCGTGGGCATCCTGGGCTTCCTGAACGTTTCGCAGCTCAAGACCGGCGATGCGACGATGGATTCGGGCAACTTCACGATGCTCGACAGCATCAAGGCCTTGCAGTTCGTGCGCACCAACGCGGCGGCTTTCGGCGGCAACCCGGAGAACGTGACGGTCATGGGCCAGTCCGCGGGTGCAATCAATGTCTGGGCTCTGCAAACGTCGCCCCTGATGACCGCAGCCAACCCGAAACTGTTCCATCGCGTCATGCCGCTGTCTGGCGGCATCTCTCTGGCGAGCAATTTGCCGGCCGGCAGCCTGCCAACCTTGAACCCGCCTTCGGTCTCACTCGCACAGGGCAATGCCTTGCTGCAGAACCTGGTGATCGCGGACGGGCTCGCGGCCGACGCCGTCACGGCGCAAACGTATATCGCCGGCCAGAGCAATGTGCAGATCGCCAGCTACCTGCGCACCAAGACGACAGCGCAACTGTTCACGACGTTGCTGACCCGGCTCGCGGCACTTGGCCTCGGCGGCTCCGGGCCTATTCCCGACGGCACGGTAGTCGCGTCAGACCCGATCGGAGCGATCAATGCCGGCAACTACGTGAAGGTCCCTGTGCTCGCCGGCAACACGCGCGACGAAGGCAAGCTGTTCCCGTCTTTCCTGCCGCTAGTGGGCGGCACTGGAAATGCCCGACTCGTCACGGATGCCCAATTGTTCGCCAACCACTTCTCGTACAACCCCAACGCGGCGCCGCAGACGAGTGTTGACCAGTGGATTGCGCCGTCTTACTTGCCGGTGGACGCGCCAGTGACGGGCTTCACGGCACGGACCCAGGCACTCAACCGAATCTTTTTCCTGAACAGCCGCGACAACGTGCTGAACGCGCTGAAGACCAAGCAGGAGAACGTCTGGTACTACCGTTTCGACTGGGACAAGCAGCCGGCGCCGTGGAACGACATCTACGGTGCAGCGCACGTTGCAGACCTGCCTTTCCTGTTCGGCAATTTCGGGCCATCGCTGTTCGGCAACGTATGGTTCAACGCCGCGAATGAACCCGGCCGCGTTCAGTTGTCGACGGCGATGATGCAAACCGTATCCAACTTCGCGCGCAACGGAGATCCGAACAACGCGTCGTTGGGCGTGACGTGGCCCACATGGCCGAGCACCCTGGTGTTCGACGCGACACCGACCACCAAATCGATTCAAGTTCAGTAACAACGAGGAGGGTAGTCATGACTTCGTTGAAGAAGACGTTTTGTGCCGGTTGGATGGTTTTGTGCGTGGGCGCAGCGCACGCGGCTGACATCACCATTGCACAGGTGGCGCCGCTCTCGGGTGTATTGGCCAGCACCGGCAAGCAGATGGTGTTGGGCGGGCAAATCTATTTCGACCACATCAACGCCAGGGGCGGCATCAACGGGCAGAAGATCAAGGTGCTGGTTGCGGACGATGCGTACAAAGTCGATGAGACCGTGCGCCTCACCAGGGAAATGCTGGCCAAGCCCGAGGTGGTGGCGCTCTTTGGCTTTGCCGGGACGGCCAACGTGGGCAAGCTCCTCACCGACAAGGTGCTGGAGGAGGGCGGTGCTCCCCTGGTCGCGCCGTACACCGGCGGCGAGGCGCTGCGCAACCCGTACAACCCGTGGATCTTCCACGTGCGCGCCGGCTATGCGGACGAAGCAGAGCACATGGTGCAGCAGCTCACCACACTCGGCATGCAGCGCATCGCGGTGATGTACCAGGACGATGGTTTCGGCAAGGCTGGCCTTGCGGGCGTCGAGTCGGCGATGGCCAGGCGCAACCTAAAGCTGGCGACCACGGCGGGTTACGAGCGCAACACCGACAAGGTCGACGAGGCAGTGAAGAAGATCAAGGCGGCTGATCCCCAGGCGATCATCATGATCTCTGTCAACAAGTCGACTGCTGCTTTCATCAAGCAATACCGGGAGTCGGGTGGCGGCGCCCAGATGCTGAACATCTCGGTGGTCGACCCCGCGGAGCTCGTCAAATTGGCCGGGCTGAAGAACGCGCACGGGTTGGGCATCAGCCAGGTGGTGCCGTTCCCCTACATGGGCACCTTGCCGGTGATCCGCGAGTACCAGGCGCTGCTGAAGAAATACGCGCCGAACGAGCAGATCAACTACACCAGCTTCGAAGAGTTCCTCGGCGCAAAAGTCCTCGTGGAGGGACTGCGTCGGGCCGGGCCGAACCCCACGCGGGCGAAGGTGATGAAGTCGCTGGAGGGCTTGGCCAGCCTGGACCTGGGCGGTATCAAGGTGAACTTTGGCCCGGACAAGCGCGTCGGTTCGCAGTATGTCGAAGTGACCGTTATTGGCAGCAGCGGCAAGCTATTGAAGTAAGCCGCGACGGGCTTGTCCACACTTACGGGGGTTCAACGCCATGCCATACAGCTCATGCTATGCGACCTGCGCCGGCCGCGAGATCCACTACACCGAGTGGGGCGCGCAGCATCGCCGCACTGTCATCGCGTGGCATGGCCTCGCGCGCACCGGCCGGGACATGGACGAGTTGGCAGAGCATCTGTCCAGGCGCTACCGTGTCATTTGTCCCGACACGATCGGTCGGGGGCTCAGTCAGTGGAGTCCCGATCCCGGGAAGGAGTATTCGCTGGCCTTCTACGCACAGATCGCCGCTGAACTGTTCGAGCGCCTGGGGATTGCCGAAGCCCATTGGGTCGGGACCTCGATGGGTGGCGCGATCGGCACCGTGTGCGCGGCGGGCATCTACCAGCCGAAGCTGAAGGGCCGCATCAAGAGCCTGGTCTTGAACGACAACGCCCCGCAGCTCGCCGAGTCCGCTGTGGCGCGCATCCGCGCTTATGCCGGCAACCCTCCCGCGTTTCAAACGATGGTCCAGCTCGAGTCGTTTTTTCGCGAGGTCTACAAGCCCTTCGGCTGGCTCAGCGACGCACAGTGGCGCCGCTTGGCAGAAACGTCTGCGAGGCGCCTACCGGATGGCCGCATCACACCGCACTACGACCCGGCGATGGTGCGCCAATTCATCGACCATCCCAACGACTACGACCTGTGGGCGCACTACGACGCGATCGATGCGCCTGTGCTGTGCCTGCGCGGCGCGGAATCCGATTTGGTGCTGCGCGATGCGACGCAGGAGATGTTGAAGCGCGGGCCCGGCCTGCGCGGGCTCACTCGCGTGGTCGAAGTGCCAGGTTGCGGGCATGCGCCGGCGCTGAACGTTCCGGATCAACTCGACCTGGTCGCCTCGTTCATCGAACAGCATGACTGATTCCAGGGCTGCGCTGCCCTGCACGTGTTAACGAGGCGCACCCATGGCGGTCGCGCGCTCGGCTGATCGGGCGAGCGGTTCGGCATCCGGCGTTTCGCGCGTGGGCCAGCCTGACAGGTGTTGCTGCGCCAGCGCGCCCAGCGCTGCGATCCACCCCGCATCGTCGTTCAGGCAGGGAATGTAGTGAAATTCCTTGCCGCCGGCCGCAATGAACGTGTGGCGGCCTTCCATCGCGATCTCTTCCAGCGTTTCGAGGCAATCGCCGGTGAAGCCGGGGCACACGACGTCGACCCGCGCCGTGCCGCGCCCCGCCAATGTGCGAAGGGTTTGGTCGGTGTAGGGTTCGAGCCACTTGGCTTTTCCGAAGCGCGATTGGAACGTGATCGACCAGGCATCCTTCGCGAGGCCGAGCTGCGCGGCGACCAGGCGCGCCGTCTTGTGGCACTCGCAGTGGTAAGGGTCTCCGAGGCGAAGTGTTCGCTCCGGAACGCCGTGGAAGCTCATGACCAGGTGGCCGCCCTTGCCGTTCTCGCGCCAGTGCTTTTCGATCCTGCGTGCCACGGCCTGCACGTAGGCGCGATCGTCGTGGTACTGATTCACGAAACGAAGTTCCGGAACATTGCGCACGCGCGAGGACCACGCCATCACGGCGTCCACGATGCTCGCCGTCGTGGTGCCCGAGTACTGCGGGTACGCGGGGAGGACCAGCACGCGTGTCGCGCCCTCGGCCTTCAATGCATCCAGCTGCGAGGCGATTGACGGATTGCCGTAGCGCATGGCGTAGCGAACCTGCACGCGGTGACCCTGTTCACCGAGCCAGCCTTGCAGCAGCTTGGCCTGCTTGTCTGTCCATAGCTTCAGTGGCGAGCCATCGGGGGTCCAGATGCTGGCGTATTTCGCGGCGGACTTGCTCGAGCGCAGCGGCAGGATCACCCCGTACAGCAGAGGCAGCCAGGCGATGCGCGGAATTTCAACGACGCGGCGGTCGCGAAGGAACTCAGCCAGGTATCTACGCACGGCCGAGGGCGTCGGCTCGTCGGGGGTTCCGAGGTTGCAATAGAGCACCGCGGTCTGCGGCGCACGACCGTGAGTGAATTCGGGTTCGGGCCGAAACGCGGAGGAAGATGCCATGTGCGCTATTCTCGACCACATGCTGGACATCCTGAAAATCAAGGCCATCAGTTTGGACCTCGACGACACGTTGTGGCCCATTTGGCCCACCATTGAGCGGGCGGAGAAGGTGCTGCACAACTGGTTGGTCGAGCATGCGCCCATGGCCGCCGCGCTGTTTTCCACTCCGTCGGCGCTGCGCGAGATCCGCGATCACATGTCCGCCAGCCGGCCGGACTTGAAACACGACTTGAGCGCCGTGCGCCGCGAGTCGATACGTCTGGCTCTCTACCGCGCGGGCGAGAACCCTTTGCTGGCCGACGAGGCGTTCGAAGTTTTCTTCTCGGAACGCCAACGCGTCACGTTGTTCGACGATGCGCGCCCATCGCTGGAATTTCTGTCAGCGCGGTTTCCGCTGGTGAGCATTTCCAACGGCAATGCGGATGTCCACCGCGTCGGGCTCGGGCAATACTTTCGCGCGGCCATTTCCGCTCGAGAGTTCGGCGTAGGCAAGCCCGACCCGCGCATCTTCCACGCTGCGGCGGGCGCCGTCGACCTCAGGCCCGACGCCATACTGCACGTAGGCGACGATGCCACGCTGGACGCGTTGGGCGCGCTCAATGCCGGCATGCAGGCTGTCTGGGTGAACCGTGCCGATCACCTTTGGCCGCACGAGGTCCAGCCGACCGTCATAGTCAGCAACCTCACGGAACTCTGCGATCTGCTGGAGTCCTAGACGCGCCCGAGCGCCTGAACCTTCCACGCCAGCCAGAACTTGCGCAGCGGCGTGAGGCTCACCCGTTGGTGCAACACCTGGAAGCCGTCATGCTCGATTTCGGTCAGAAGCGTGCGGTAGATGCTCGCCATCATGAGGCCCGGCTTCTGGCTGCGACGATCGGCGGCGGGCAGCAGCGCGAGTGCCTCGTCGTACTGGCCCCGCGCGCGGTCAGCCTGAAACTTCATCAGAGCCGTGAAGCGATCCGAGTGCTGGCGCTTGAGGATCTCGTGCGCCTTCACGTCGAACTTTTGCAGTTCATTCACCGGCAGGTAAATGCGTCCGCGCAGCGCGTCCTCGCCGACGTCGCGAATGATGTTGGTCAGCTGAAAGGCAAGGCCGAGCTTGTGCGCATAGGCCGTGGTGGCCGGGTCGGTCTGGCCGAAAATGTGTGCCGAGACTTCGCCGACGATGCCCGCTACCAAGTGGCAATAGCGCGCGAGGCCGGGGAAGTCGAGGTAGCGGGTTTGCTCCAGGTCCATCCGGCAGCCTTCGATCACGGCTTGCAAATGGCGTTCCTCCATGCCGTATTCGTGCGCGCTGGGCATCAGCGCTTTCATGACCGGATGCTCCGGCCGCCCGGCGAAGGACTTCGCCACCTCGGATTGCCACCAGGCGAGCTTGGTGGCCGCGACGCCGGGGTCCTTCACCTCGTCAACCACATCGTCCACTTCGCGGCAGAAGGCGTAGAACGCGGTGATCGCCGCGCGGCGCGGTGGGGGCAGAAACAGGAACGCGTAGTAGAAGCTGCTGCCCGAGGCGGCGGCTTTCTCCTGAACGTACTCTTGCGGTGTCATGGCCGCGGATTGTCCCACCCGGCACTGCCCAGTTGGTCGAATTGAGCCTGGACAGAAGCGCGGCTTGCAAGGGTGAACGCGGTTCGCGCGAGTATGGCGCGCACTTCCAGCCGGGGCACTTTCACTGTGTGCGAGAGCGCGTCCGCACCCGCCAAGCGTAACAACGCCAAGGTGCGCGCGCCGATCAAGGCGGGCAGCACGCCCGCCGCGCGCAGCCGGCGGCCTCGCACGGCATTCGCATACCGCATGCCTTGGGCCAGGCCGTGCTGGGCCTTGGCCAGCCAGCGGTCACGGACCAGTGCGAACAATAGAGGCCGCGTCGCGATGTCTTGCGGGGCAAGGCCCGCCGCCGCCAGTTCGTCGGACGGGAAGTAGCACCGTCCTGCGCGAAGGTCAGCCCCCGCATCGCGCAGGATGTTGACCAATTGCAAGCCCATACCGTAGCTGCGGCCCAGCTCGCGCATCTCCCCTTCGGGCAACTCAGCGAAGTGGGGAACGTGGCGAAAGCAAAGCCGCGTCCAGAACTCGCCGACGCTGCCGGCCACGAGATAGGTGTACTCGTCGAGCTGTGACACGGTCTGGAGCGCGCCTCCCGAAGTTGATGTTTCGAAGCGCTCGACATCCAGCGACTGGCCCTGCGTGATGAGGCGCAACAGGGCGCGGGTGTCGGCCTGGTCAGCTTGCGTCAAATCGTTGAGCAAGCCTAGGCACGCGGGCAGCGCAGCAAGAAGGCCGCGCTCGTTGTCGTCGCGTTGCAGCGGGGCAAGCACGCGCGCG
Source organism: Ramlibacter sp. (assembly GCA_046590315.1). Classification (GTDB taxonomy): domain Bacteria; phylum Pseudomonadota; class Gammaproteobacteria; order Burkholderiales; family Burkholderiaceae_C; genus Ramlibacter. The sequence continues at coordinate 8,585 of JBKJTX010000014.1, forward strand.
AGCTCGTCAGCGCGTGCAGCCGGCACCGATCCCTCGATCAGTTCCACGAAGGTCCTGAGGCTTTGCAGGCGCGCCTCGCCGGGCAAGTCCGTCGAGTCCGCAATCGTGTCGCTGGTCCGCGCCAACAGGTAGGCAACCCCTATCGGCTGACGCAGTGTGGGCGGCAGCAGTCGAATAGAAAGATAGAACGAGCGCGAGACCCCACGCAACAGCGGCAGCATGGGGAGGGGCGAGCGAAGCTGCGTCATGGAATGAGGCGGCATTGTCGCTTGACAACCCTAAGCCTTTACCCTAGATTACTAACCAGTCAG
>JBKJTX010000035.1:0-7739 GCA_046590315.1 Ramlibacter sp.
CGGCATCAACGTGCTTTACCAGGTCAGGAACCAGGAGACGCGCGAGCTATTGGCTCTGAAGACGCTGCATCCGGGCCGGGCGCATGACCCCGAAGAGCGCGGCATGCTCGCGCACGAAGCCTGGTTGGCCCGGCGTATGCAGTCGGGCCGTGCGGCGGAGCACCTTGTGGCGATGGCGGATTTTGCGGTCACCGAGCTCTCAGCCTTCTACCTCCTCTACGACTGGCACGCCGGTGAAACCTTGCAGCAGATGCTGGACCGCAAGCACCGATTCACAGTCAGCCAGGCGGTGGCCGCGGCGACGCAGACTGCGTTAGCCCTTGGCCGCCTGCATCGCCAAAGCGTGATTCATCGCGACGTGAAACCGGCCAACCTGCACCAGGGCGAGGACGGGGTGCTGCGCCTGCTCGATCTGGGCGTGGCGCTGAGTGGGCGCGAGCCGGAATCCACGCGGCTGCTGCATGCAGGAACGCCCAGCTACATGAACCCCGAGCAGTGGGGATTCCATGCGCAGTCCGGCGAAGGGCCCAGGGAGGGACCAGAGACGGGCAGTGATTTGTACGCGCTCGGGGTCACGCTCTACCAACTCGTTACTCGCGGCAAGCTCCCCTACGGCGAGGTACTGCCCCACCAGGTGGGGCGCTATAGGCGTGACCCGATTCCACCCAGCCGCCTCAATCCCGAAGCACCCATTTGGCTGGATCACGTGGTGCTCAAGGCCGTCGCGCGCGACAAGCGCCAGCGTTTTGAGACCGCCGAAGAATTGCTGCTGGCGCTGGAGCGAGGCGCTTCTCGGCCCCTTGCGGCGCCGTCGGCCACGCCGCTGATTCAGCGCGACCCTGCGGCCCTATGGAAGATCACCCTGGGCATCAGCGTGCTGTTCAACGCGTTGCTGGTCTATTGGTTGCTCTTTTTGCCGAAATAGGCGCGGTGGGCGACGTTGCCGGCGTCGCCGCGACAGCGCGCGCCCGGCCGCCTTTCTCGGCCCAGGTGCGGGTCCAGCGCAGCTGCATAAAGCGCAGCATGAGGAGTACCGCGACAGCACAGACGGCGAAGCCCGCGAAGCCCCAGAAATAGGTGCCACCGTGCTGTTTGGACAGGCCCATGGCGTTGGGAATCAGCCCACCGCCCAGGGCGCCGATCTCGCCGATCATCGATCCGGCGACCGCCGTTGCCAGAGGCCAGCGCAGCGGAACCAGCTGGAACAGCGCCCCATTGCCCGCACCGAGTGCCGCGAAACACAACATCAACAGCAAGGTGGTGAGTACCAGCGAATTGCCTGCGAGCCCGCACAGCACCAGCGTGACGGCGACCGTGGCGAGGACGGCTGTGAGCGTGTTGACGCCGCCCCAGTGGTCGGAGATCCAGCCGCCGAAGATGCGCACGACCGCGCCCATGAAGGCCGCCAGCATCGAAAGCTGGCCCGCTTGCACTTTGCTCACGCCGAATTGGTCGTAGTAGTAGGAGGGCAAGAAGGTGGCGAGGCCGATGAAGCCACCGAACGTGACGGCGTAGATGATGCTGAAAGCCCAGCCGTCTTTTTCGAAGAGACAGGCCGCGTGTTCGCGCAGCGTCGCGTGCTTGTCGACATCGGGCGGCTCCCTGCCGAAGATCACCATGGCGCCGAGCGGCAGCAGCATCGCCACGGCGGCGATGCCATAGACCGCTTGCCAGCCGTAACGCTGCGCGAGCGCAGGGGCCACAAGGACCGACACGGCCGTGCCGACGTTGCCCGCGCCCACCAGGCCCATGGCCAGGCCCTTGTAGCGGGGCGGAAACGAGCCCGACCCCAAGCTCAGGGCCACCCCGAAACTGGCGCCGGCGATGCCCAGCAGCACACCCATGGCCAGAAGGCTGTTGTACGAAGAGACGAAGAAATACCCAAACAGAAGGGCGACCATGATCATCACCATCTCGACCAGCGTCGCATTTTTGCGGCCGATGTACTGGGCCAGCATGCCCAGCGGAAAGCGCATCAGGGCGCCCGCGAAAATCGGGATCGACAGCATCACGCCTTTTTGTGCCGGCGACAGACCGTAGGCCTCCGAAATGAACGGAGCCATGGCGCCGTTCATGACCCAGATGCAGCACGAGAAGGCGAAGTAAAAAAAAGCGGCACCCAACGTCGGTGCGTGTCCGGACTTCAGAAAGGTGCGGAAATCCGCCATGGTGAAAAATCCTCGAAAAGAATGAAGGGATAGGCTCACCATCAGTGCGAAAAGCGTGCCAGCGTTGGGCACGCGATGGACCGGATTGGCGCCTCATTCCAGGGCGCAAGGGAAGCGTTGGTGGTGCGCACCCACCAGTTTGGTGAACTGCAACACCGCCCGCCCAGGCATAGGGGGATGGCGTAAGCCCCTGAGGGAAATTTCTTAAGGCTCCCAAGCGTGCTCGTGCTTTTATGTGGACAACATGAACACAGCAGCAGGCGGTCATATGCTTCTTACTACGAGACCCGAGGCGGTGGCCGCCGACGACGCCCTCGACCGCGCCGATCCGGCGCAGTTGCTGCTGGAACTCTCGGCCGTTTTCGACAACGCCTCGGCCGGGATTTTCATTACCCGCAACAGCGTGGTGCACCGTTGCAACCGGCGCGCGGCCGAGATATTTGGCTACCGCGGCCCCGAAGACCTCATCGGTCAGCCCACCGCGGTGATCTATCCCGACCAAGCCAGTTTCGAGCGCATGGGCCGTGAAGCCGGACCGGTGCTCGCGTCTGGACGCGCCTTCCAGACGACCTGGGCGTTCCGCGCAACGGACGGCGGTGAGGTGTGGTGCCGGGTCGACGGCAAGCCGCTGGAGCCTCAGCGTCCGACCGCAGGCACAGCCTGGGTGATCGAGGACATCACGGAAGCCAGGCGCGCGGAGGAGGCGCTGCGCCACAGCAAAGCCGTGCTCGAGGACACCCTGAAGCACATGGACCAGGGCATCAGCCTCGTCGACGGCAACCTCAACATACTGGCAACCAATCGCCGCTTTTTCGAACTGCTTGATTTCCCTCCATCGCTCGCGGCCCCTGGAACGCCGTTTGCTGCTTACATTCGTCACAACGCCCAGCGCGGCGACTACGGACCCGGCGACATCGAGGAGCAGGTGCGCAGCCGGGTCGAGATGGCGAGGCGGTTCGAGCCACACGTTTTCGAGCGGACCCGGCCCGACGGCACTGTGATCGAGATTCGAGGTATGCCGGTGCCCGGCCGCGGCTTTGTGACGACCTACACCGACATCACCAAACGAGCAACTGCGGAGCGCGAACTTGCGGTGGCCAAGCGCGCGGCCGAAGCGGCGAACCAATCCAAGGGCGAATTCCTGGCCAACATGAGCCACGAGATCCGCACGCCAATGAACGCGATCATCGGCCTGTCGCATCTGGTTTTGAAAACCGAGCTGAGCGAGCGCCAGCGCGACTACCTGAGCAAGGTGCAAACCTCGGGCCAGCACCTGCTGGGCATCATCAACGACATCCTCGATTTCTCCAAGGTCGAGGCTGGCAAGCTCGATCTGGAAAACAATGATTTTTCGTTGGAAAAGTTGTTGGAAAACACCGGCAACCTGATCGGCGACAAGTGCCACGCCAAGGGCCTGGAGCTGGTGTTCGACGTGGCTGCTGATGTTCCGCCGCAACTGGTGGGCGATCCGCTGCGACTCGGGCAGGTGCTGCTCAACTACGCGAACAACGCGGTGAAGTTCACCGAAAAGGGCGAGATCATCATCTCGGTGAGCGCCAGCGAGCGCACGGAAAAAGACGTGCTCCTGCAATTTCGAGTGGAGGACTCCGGCATCGGCTTGTCGGAAGAGCAAATGGCCCGGCTGTTCCAGAGTTTTTCGCAAGCGGACGCCTCCACCACCCGCAAATTTGGCGGTACCGGGCTGGGGTTGGCTATTTCCAAGAAGCTCGCCGAGCTGATGGGCGGGGAAGTCGGGGTCCAGAGCGAACTCGGGCGCGGCAGTACATTCTGGTTCTCTGCCCGGTTGGGCATCGGGTGCGCGGCCCGGCGCGAGCTGATGCCCCAGGTGGATCTGCGCGGCAAGCGGGCGTTGGTCGTCGACGACAGCGACCATGCCCGCGCCGTCGTGATGGACATGCTGCAAGCCATGACCTTCCAGACGACTGAAGTGTCCTCGGGTTGGGACGCGGTCGAGGAGGTCAAGCGGGCGGCGGCGCGACAGCAGCCGTACGACATCGTCTACCTGGACTGGCGCATGCCCGGCATGGACGGGATGGAGACCGCGCGCCAGATCAAGCAACTGGCGCTGTCGTCGCCGCCGATGTGCCTCATGGTCACCGCGCATGGCCGCGAGGAAGTGATGGAGCAGGCGCGTGACGCGGGCATTCACAACGTGCTGATCAAGCCGGTGAACGCGTCGCTGTTGTTCGACGCCACCATCCAGGCGTTGGGCGGCGGGCTGGTCGCACCGGCCCCGGCGACGACGCAGGCAACGGTTGCCGACAGTCGCCTCGCGGCCATCGCCGGCGCGCGCATTCTGCTGGTGGAAGACAACGATATCAACCAGCAGGTCGCGCGTGAGCTGCTGGAGGATGCGGGACTGGTAGTGGACGTCGCGGACAACGGGCAGATCGCGATCGACATGATCGCCAGCGCACGCTACGACCTGATCTTCATGGACATGCAGATGCCGGTGATGGACGGGGTCACCGCCACCCTTGAAATTCGCAAGCTCGCGCAGTACGACGGCATTCCCATCGTAGCGATGACCGCCAACGCGATGGAGCAGGACCGCCGCCGCTGCATCGAGTCGGGCATGAACGACTTTTTGTCCAAACCGCTTTATCCGGACAGCCTGATCGCCATCTTGTTGCGGTGGGTCCGGACGGGTCCCGCAGTCCAGACGCCAGCGCTTGCAAGTGCAGCGCCTGCCGCGCATGTGCCGACCGCCTCAGCCACGCCAGCCACGCCAGCCACGCCAGCCGTGGCCGCGCTCGGCGAAATGCTCCCCGGCATCCCCGGTCTGGACACCACCTTGGGACTGTCGCGCATGGTGGGCAAGAAGCCCCTGTACCTGGCGATGCTGCGGCGGTACTCGGCCGGGCAAAGGGCGGTGCCGGCGCAGGTGAGAGCGGCATTGGGGGAAGGCGACACAACGAGCGCCGAGCGGCTCGCCCACACCTTGAAAGGTGTCTCAGGCAACGTCGGGGCCGTAATGATCGAAAAACTCGCGGCCGCGGTGGAGCATGCGCTTCGCGAGGGCCAGCCGCAGGAGCGGGTGCTGCAGTACGTGGTGGCCATGGAAGGGCCGCTCGAGCGCCTGATGGAGCAATTGGAAGCGCATCTGCCGGCCGAGTTGCCCCGCTGACCCGCCAATCGGGTCCTGGCGGGTGTACAGGAAGTCGATCACGGCCTTGCGGCCGATCTTTGGGCTGGGCCTATTGGTCGGCATCTGGGCCCTCGTGGCTTCCCCTAAACTCGGCGCATGCTAGTCCTGGGAATCGAGTCTTCATGCGACGAAACCGGCGTGGCGCTGGTGGAAACGCGCAGCGCTGGCTTGCCTGTGCTGCGCGCCGATGCGCTGCACAGCCAGATCGAGATGCACCAGGCTTATGGCGGGGTCGTGCCCGAACTGGCCAGCCGCGACCACATCCGGCGTGTGTTGCCGCTCACGGAGACGGTATTGGCCCAAGCCGGGGCCAAGCTGTCGCAAATCGATGTGGTGGCGTACACACGCGGACCGGGCCTCGCGGGCGCGCTGCTGGTGGGCGCGGGCGTGGCCTGCGCACTGGGCGCGGCCCTGCTGAAGCCCGTGCTGGGCGTGCATCACCTGGAGGGGCATCTGCTGTCGCCGTTTCTGAGCGCCGATCCGCCCGAGTTTCCGTTCGTCGCGCTGCTGGTTTCCGGCGGCCACACCCAATTGATGCGGGTCGACGGCGTAGGCCGTTACGAACTGCTGGGCGAAACCATCGACGATGCGGCAGGCGAAGCGTTCGACAAGTCGGCCAAGCTCATGGGCTTGGGCTATCCCGGCGGTCCTGCACTCTCGCGACTGGCAGAGCAGGGCAGTCCCACCGCATTTAAATTACCGCGGCCGCTGATGCACAGCGGCAACCTGGACTTCTCGTTCGCCGGATTGAAGACCGCGGTACTGACGCAGGCCAAGAAGCTGGGCGGCGAATTGGAGGCGCGCAAGGCGGACCTCGCAGCCTCGACCCAGGCGGCGATCGTGGAAGTGCTGATGAAGAAGTCCCTCACGGCGCTAGAGCAGACCGGCCTCAAGCGCTTGGTCGTCGCGGGCGGCGTCGGCGCGAACCAATCGTTGCGCAGCGAGCTGAACGCGGCGTGCGCAAAGCGGGGCGTGCGCGTGCACTACCCGGAACTGCACCTGTGCACCGACAACGGCGCGATGATCGCGATGGCCGCGGCGATGCGGCTGCAAGCGAACGTGCAAGCAGCCACCGAGGTCTACGCTTTCGACGTGAAACCGCGGTGGCCGCTGGGCGAACTGTGAAAAACCATCGCAATCTGTCAATACAGGTGCCGCTGAAACCCGACAAACACCTGCCGAATCTCGTCGGCGCCCCCCAGGTCCTGGAGCGCATCGGCCATTGCGTTCTTGTAGCGCAGCTTGAGCAGCGGTGACAGCTTCTCGGAATCCAGTTCACCAACGCCTTGTGCCACGTATTGACTCAGAACAAAGTCGATGAAAGCCTGCTGCCTCTCGCCGAACTCCCGTGCACTTGCATCGTGGGCGCGCGCGGCGCGCTGCTGGCGCGTGATGGGCGCGCGGGTGTAGGCCACATAGGTCAACACATCGAAGAGGTCGCTGTGCTCAGCCTCGATCAGCTTCTGCATTTCGGCCATCGAGGCGGCGCCAAAACCCTTATCGGCCAGACCGGCCAGCAACGCCTTGCGCGTGTCGGGTGCGCGCCAGATCGTGCGCAGCTCGGCTTCGTCCTTGAAGAATGCGGGCAACGCGCCAAATAGCGTCTCCATGAACTGGGCGGCCGATAGCGGCTTGCCGTCCGGACCCCAGAAGCTGGTCGCCACCATGCTCTGGATGGCGCGTTCCTTACCGTCGGCCAGCTTGACCTTGATCTTCCCCACGCGAACCGGCGTCACGTAGTCGGCCGGTGGCTCCTTCACGGCAGGCGGGTCTCCGACTGCGCGCGGCTGGCGCACCTCAGGCTCAACCGGCTCGCCGTCCCACTCCGGATCGGAAAACAACTGGTGGGCGCGGACAAAGTCGTAGATCGTGAAGTAGTCCTTGCCCTCGTACAGCCGCGTTCCGCGCCCGATGATCTGCTTGAATTCGATCATTGAATTGACCGGGCGCAGCAGCACGATGTTGCGAACATTGCGCGCATCGACGCCGGTCGAGAGCTTCTGCGACGTGGTCAGCGCGGTCGGGATCGTCCTCTCGTTGTCCTGGAATTCAAGCAGGTGCTGATTGCCCAGCGCGCCGTCGTTCGCCGTGACCCGCTGGCAGTAGCCGGGATCGGTGCTGGTCTTCATCTGGTTGATGAGGTCGCGCACCGCCAGCGCATGGTCTTGGGTGGCGCAGAAGACGATGGTTTTTTCGCGCTGGTCGATCATGTCCATCAACTTGCGCACGCGGTAGGCCTCGCGCTGGCGGATCTCGATCACGCGGTTGAAGTCCGCCTCGACATAACGCTTGCCGGCCTCGATCTCGCCTTCGACCAGGGTGTCGTCGGCGGTGTAGACGTACTCGTCGAGCGTTGTCGCAATCTGCACCACCTTGAACGGCGTGAGGAAGCCGTCGTTCAC
>JBKJTX010000116.1:0-11729 GCA_046590315.1 Ramlibacter sp.
CCCCGGCAGGTACCGACCCGGCCATCGTGCGGCGCCTGCACGACGCCTTCAAAATGGCTCTTTTCGACCCGATTCACCTCAATGAAATCGGCAAGTACGATCAGGAGCCGTCTTACCTCGGCTCTGCGGATTACGCCCGATTCCTGCAGGAGGTCTCGGCGCGCGAACGCGAGTTGTTGAGCCGGCTGGGGCTGGGTCTGCATCCCCGGACACCGTAGTGGCAATCGGAACGCAGGCTCTCGCCTGTCGCGAGGTCACCAAGAATTTCGGCGCCGTGCGCGCGCTGGCGGGCGTGTCCCTGAATGTCGGTGCCGGCGAGATGGTGGCCCTGTTGGGGCCCAACGGCGCCGGCAAGTCAACGCTGTTTCAAATCCTCACCGGGTTGTTCGCCGCGGACACCGGCGACGTGTTCGTCCTGGACATTGACTTGCGGCGCGACCCGCCGGCCGCCCTGGCCAACCTGGGCGTGGTCTTTCAGCAGCCGGCGCTGGACCTGAACCTTTCGGTGCGGGCCAACTTGCGATTCCATGCCGATCTGCACGGCCTGCCCCGAAGCCGCTCGAAACTCCGTATCGAGACGATGTTGGAACATTTCGGTTTGACGGCGATGGCTGACCTTGCGGCAAAGAAACTGTCCGGGGGCAACCGCCGCAAGGTCGAGCTGCTGCGTGCATTGCTGCACGAGCCGCGCTTGCTGCTCATGGACGAGGCCACCGTTGGGCTCGACCCCGCCTCGCGAACGCAGCTGCTGGACGAGGTGGTCCTTCTGGCGGATCGGGGGATCGGCGTCCTGTGGGCGACGCATCTCGTGGACGAGGCCGAGCGCGCGCATCGCGTGGTCGTGCTGCATCGGGGCCGTGTGCTGTTCGACGGACCTGCCGCCAAGCTGTGCCAGGAGCAGTGCGAGCCCGCGCTGGAGGCGGCCTTTCTTAAACTCACCCAAGGAGCTTGAATGCAAGCACGCGCGCTTTCGCACCAGCTCAAATCGGGCAACCTCACCCAGACCCTGGCGCTCGCGGCGCTGCTGGCGCTCATGGCGTCGCCGCTGTATGCGGCCGGCAGCGGCCAAGTGTTGATATCGTCGGAAAAGGATAACGCGCTGACCATCGTCGATGGCGCAAAGCGCGAAGTGACCGGCAGTGTCCCCCTGTGCCGCCGGCCGCGCCACATGCAACTCGCGCCCGACCGCAAGCGACTGATGGTGGCGTGCGCCGACGACCATCGCATCGTCGTGTGGGACCTTACGCAACGAAAGATCGTTGAGCGCATCGAAGCGGGCGAGGACCCGGAGATGTTCGACATCAGCCCCGACGGGCGGATGCTCTACGTATCCAACGAAGACGATTCAACCCTGACTGCGTACGATCTGACGGCCCGGAAAAAAGTGTTCGAGGTCAAGGTCGGGGCCGAGCCCGAAGGCGTCAAAGTCAGCGCGGACGGGCGCACGGTGTATGTCGCGTCAGAAGTGGCCAGCGTCGTGCACGTCATCGACGTCTCGACGCGCAAAGTCGTGAAGAACATCGCGGTGGGCAAGCGGCCCCGGCGCTTTCTGCTCGCTGGCGGCCAACTCTGGGTGACGAACGAACTCGGCGCAAGCGTCAGCGTCATCCGCACCGCCGATCACGCGGTGCAGGCGACCATCAACTTCAAGCCGCCCGGCATGCGAAGCGAAGATGTCACGCCGGTGGGCATGGCGTTGTCCCCCGACGGCAAGACGGCGTATGTGGGCCTGGGGCGCGCCAACCATGTCGCTGTGGTCGACGTAGCGACGCATCAGGTGCGCACCTACGTTCTGGTGGGCAAGCGGCCCTGGGGGTTGGCGCTGTCGCGCGACGGGCAGACGCTGTATGTCGCCAACGGCCTGTCCGACGACATCAGCATTGTTGACACCGGCACGATGAAGGCCGTCAAAACGCTCAAGGCCGGGCGCGTGCCGCACACCGTGGTGGTGGACGACTGACATGAACGCGGCAGCGCTGGCCTCGCTTCTCCTGGCCTGTGGGGCATGCCGCGCGCAGGCGCAGGTTGCTGAGCCGATGCGCACGCTGCCGCCGGTCGAGGTGGTGGGCCAGACGCCACTGCCTGGCATAGCGCGACAGCGCGAGCAATTTCCCGGCAACGTGCAGCGTGCCGACGACGCCGATCTCGGGCGTGCCCGAAACTTCAATCTCGTCGACTTCATGAACAGGCGCCTCGAAGGCGTCACTGTCAACGAGACGCAGGGCAGCCCGTTCCAGGCCGACCTCAGTTACCGGGGGCATCGACTGTCCCCGACACTGGGCGCAGCACAGGGACTCTCCGCATACCTCGACGGTGTACGCATCAACGAGCCGTTCGGCGACGTGATTAGTTGGGACATGCTGCCGGAATCGGCGATCGCCAGCATCGTTTTGATGCCTGGGTCCAATCCGCTGTATGGCCTCAATACTTTGGGCGGGGCCCTGGTGCTCACGACCAAGTCGGGGCTCACGCACAAGGGCACTGAACTGGACGTGTCGATTGGCAGTTTCGGTCGTCGACGGCTGGATTTCGGTCACGGCCGCCAATGGGAGGGCGGCTGGCACGCGTATGTTGCGGGCACTTTCTTTTCGGAGCAGGGTTGGCGGGAGCAGTCGCCCGGTCGCCTGGGCAATGCGCTGCTCAAGATCGGCCGCCAGCAAGCCGCCACCGAGTGGACGCTCAGCTATCTGCAGGGTGAGAGCCGGCTCACCGGCAATGGGCTGTTGAGCGAAAGCCTCTACCGCATCGATCGCCGCGCGGGCTATACCTTCAGCGACACGACGCGCAACTCGTCGCGCCTGCTCTCCCTGGCCCTTTCGCACAAGCCGGATGCGCGCACCCAACTGGCTTGGCTGGGCTGGATGCGAAAGGGCAATCGGGCGGGCAGTAACGGTGATGTCCGCGAGGAATGGACCGAATGGCTCGGGCAATGCGTGGCCGGCCAATCAGCGTCCGCCTGTTCGGATTCGGGGGATCCGGGATTTATTTCCAACAACGCGATCATCAATCGGACGCAAGCCCGGCAAACCGGTACCGGCACCGCGCTGCAATGGACGCATACGACGACTGCCTTGCGGTTCGCATTGGGCGTCGAACTCTCACGTAGCCGCATCGGCTACGAGCAGTTCACGCAAGAAGGTTCATTGGACGGCGGGCGTTTGGCACTATTGGACCCCGTCGCCCCTCTGGTGAGGGATGTCGGCCTGCGCGGCCGCAGCAGCACGGCTGGGGTGTACGCAACCGGCATCATGGAAATGGCGCCGCGAACTCATCTGACCCTATCGGCCCGGCGGGATCGCACCCGGGTTACCAATGAACTGAGCGGCCAGCCTGTCGAGAGCTTTACCTACGGCAAGCTCAACCCGGCAGTGGGCATCACGCATTCGCCCGGGGCGGGGCTCAGCCTGTTTGCCAATGTGTCGCAAGGCACACGCGTGCCGACCTCGTTGGAGCTCGGTTGCGCCGATGCGGCGCGGCCCTGCGTCTTGCCAACCGGTCTGCAATCCGACCCTTACCTGAAACAGGTCGTCGCGCGGACTGTCGAAGCCGGCGTGCGCGCCATCCCCTGGGAGCGCGGCGAGCTCGCCGTGGCGCTGTTTCGCACCCAGAGCCGGGACGACATTGCGTTTGTGCGATCGGGCATTTCGCAGGCGGGCTACTTCACTAACGTAGGCCCGACGTTGCGCCAGGGGATGGAGCTGTCCGCGCGCGGGCGCGATGAGCGGTTCGAGTGGCATGCGGGCTACACCTTTTTACATGCCACTTATCGCAGCGCGGGCGTGCTGCAGGGCCCATTGAGCACCGCCGCCATGCCCAATACGTTCGGCCCCGGAACGCCAATTGCGGGCTTGCCGCGCCACACCTGGAAGGCCGGAGCGGAGTGGCGCGCCGGCGCGGGCGTCCGATTCGGCGCCGACGTACTCGCTGTGTCTTCCCAAGGGGTGGCAGGCAACGAAAGCGCAAGCCAGCCCGGGCTCGGCCGGCTGGCCGGCTACGCCACGCTCAACCTGCGCGCAAGCTGGGAAATCACGACGCAGTGGTTGACCTACATTCGGGTGAACAACGCCCTCGACCGGCGCTATGCCACTTTCGCCACGGGAAACCGCGACCTGTTCCCGAACGGCCGCGCGTTGCAGCCTGGCGACGACGTGGCCGCGTCGCGTTTCGTCGCGCCTGGTGCGGGGCGTTCTGTGACGCTCGGCGCCCGCTATGAATGGGATCTTTGAGATGCGTACGCTGCTAACCGTGTCCCGCTGCGCGCTGGTGATCGCGTCGCTGCTCTGTGCGGGACTGCCGGCGCAGGCCAAGGAATTCCAACTCGGATACCTGACGCAGGCCGATGACGCGCGCTACTCGTCTCAGGCCGTAGAACGCGGTTATCCCAACGCTCCGGCAGGCCGCTCGGCGTTCGCCGCTGCGCTGGCCCTGGACGATGCGGCATTCAGCTTGCAGGCCGCAGGATTCGGTTCGGCGAAGGTTGTCGCAGCGCAATCGGCTGATGCGGCTGGACTGGCGGCAGCGCTGGACGGACTGGTGCGCCAGGGGGTGCGTCACATCGTGTTGGAACTGCCCGCTGCCGGTGTCGCTCAAGTGGCTGTGGCCGCGCGCGGCAAGGATGTACTGCTGGTCAACGCCGCCGCCGCGGAAGATGCGCTGCGCGGCGCCCAGTGCGCCCCTTATCTGCTGCACACCCTGCCTAGCCACGCGATGCAGGCAGACGCTCTCGCACAGCTGCTTGCCGCACGAAAATGGTCCAGGCCCCTGCTGTTGCAGGGCACGTCGGCCGACGACCAGCTGCTGGTGGCCGCATTCATTCGCAGCGCAAAACGCTTTGGCCTGAAACCGGTGGCGCAAAGAACGTTCAAGCTGTCGGCGGACCCCCGCGAGCGGGAGCTCGGGAACGTGCGCCTGTTGACGGCAAGCGTTGAGTACGACGCGGTGGTTGTGCTCGACGCCGCGGGGGAGTTCGCGCGGGAGCTACCTTATCGCACGGTACTTCCGCGGCCGGTGGTCGGCGCCAGCGGTCTCACTGCTCAGGCCTGGAGCGCCTGGTACGAACGTAACGGGGGGCCGCAGCTCAATCGCCGCTTTTTCAAGCGCAGCGGCCGGGCCATGGGCAGTTACGATTGGGCAACGTGGGTCGCGGCGCGCGCCCTCGCGGAAGTTGCTGCACGCGATCCGTCAGCGGGCATTGCAGCGCAGCTCAGAGCGCTAAAAGAGGGAGTGGTTTCCGTGGACGGCTACAAAGGACAGCGCTTGACCTTTCGCGCGTGGGACGGGCAGCTGCGCCAGCCGCTGCTGCTGGCCCATGGCAATGGCGTGAGCGAGATCGCACCGATCGAAGGCTTCCTGCATGCGAGCACGGTGCTCGATACGCTTGGCTACGATGCGCCCGAAACCGCATGCAAGACACCATGAAGACGGCACACGCGTTGCTTGCCATGCGTGCTGTTGTTGGGCGCGAGGCCCGCAGCTTCTCGCGGCAGCCGGGGCGGCTTTTTTCCGCGCTGGTGCGACCGTTGCTATGGCTCGTGGTCTTTGCGGCGGGCTTCCAGAACGTGTTTGGCGTAGCGATTGCGCCGCCCTACGAAACCTACATCGAATACAAGGTCTACATCGCGCCGGGTTTACTGGGCATGATCGCGCTGTTCAATGGCATGCAGAGTTCGCTGGCCATGGTTTACGACCGCGAGATGGGCTTGATGCGCCTGCTCCTGACGGCGCCCTTGCCGCGCGCCTGGATCCTTGCGTGCAAGCTGGCGGCGGGGGCCATCCTGTCGTTCTTGCAGATGGTGGCGTTCCTTGCTGTCGCCTGGGCGTTCGGCATCGACCTGGAGCCGCGGCACTTGCTGCTGGCGCTGCCGGTGTTCCTGCTCGCCGCGTTGATGCTGGCGGCGTTGGGACTGGTGCTGTCTGTGCACATCCAACAACTGGAGAATTTTGCCGGCACCATGAACTTCGTTATCTTCCCCATGTTTTTCGTGAGTACGGCCCTGTACCCGCTGTGGAAGCTCGAGGAGTCCGGTGCCCGTGTGGTGCATTTCCTGGCGACCTACAACCCGTTCACACACGCGGTGGAGGCGATTCGATTCGCGCTGTACGGACAGTTACAGACGGTGAGCGTTTGCGTGATCGCGTTTTGCGCGCTGATTTTTTTCGGCATCGCGCTTTGGGGCTATGACCCGCAGCGCGGCGCGAAGCGGCGCACGCCCGAAGCCCGGGCCTGAGGCTGGCCCCTCGCAGCCGGCCGTCGTAAGACCTGTCCCATTTGTGACTTCGCTTTGGCGAATGTGGGGGTTTGACCCAAGCCCGCCGGCGATATCGCGCCGTGAGAATGCGCAAGCAGCTCGTGTGGATCGGGAGATGTAGTGCCCGGTCAAAAAAACCATCCATCTACATCGGAGAGTTCAATGAACTACCTTTCTGTCGCGCGTGCACTGGCGATCGCTTCAATCGCGGCCGCTGCAGCAGCCGGCGCGAGCGCACAGTCGCTGACCGACTTGCGCAACGACGCCACCACCGCAGGCGACGTCACTACCTATGGGATGGGCTGGGCGCAGCAGCGTTACTCGGCCTCACGGCAAATCAACACCGGCAACGTGAAGCGTCTGGCGCCGGTGTGGAACCTGAGCCTGAACCACAACACAAACGCTTCCACACAGCCACTCATCATCGATGGCGTGATGTACATCACATTGCACGACGCCACGGTCGCCGTCGACGCCATCACGGGCCGGCAGAAGTGGCGCCAAGCCATCAAATTGCCCGCTGACATCAACGCTTATCTCTGCTGCGGCATTCAGAGCCGCGGCATGGCAGCGATGGACGGGATCCTCTACCGCACGACGATCGACGCACAGGTCGTGGCGATGAACATTGCGGACGGCAAGACCTTGTGGACCAAGCAGGCGGCCGACTACAAACAGGGCTACAGCATGACCCACGCCCCCCTGATCGCGGGCGGCGTGCTGATCACGGGCATCTCGGGCGGCGAATACGGCGCGCGAGGCTTCCTCGATGGCTGGGACCTGAAGACCGGCGAGAAGAAGTGGCACCGCTGGACCACCGCCGCGCCGGGCGAGAAGGGCGGCGACACCTGGGGACCCGGTCGCTACGAGCACGGCGGCGCGACGACCTGGCTGACCGGCACCTACGACCCCGCGCTGGACCTGGTGTACTGGGGCACCGGCAACGGCGGCCCGTGGAATCCGGCTGCACGCGGCGGCGATTCGCTCTACGTCGGCTCCGTCCTTGCGTTGCGCCCGTCCACCGGCGAGATCGTGTGGCACTACCAGTTCTCGCCCGGCGATCCCTACGATTACGACGGCACCAACGAACTCGTGCTGGCCGAACTGCCCATGGGCGGCAGCGGGTCAACCAAGGTGCTGATCCAGGCCAACCGTAACGGCTATTTCTACGTTCTTGATCGCACCAGCGGCAAGCTGCTGTCCGCTACGCCCTTCGCCAAGAAGATCAATTGGGCCAGCGGCATCGACATGGCCACCGGCCGGCCGATCGACACGCCCATGACGACCATGGTGCGCAAGACGGAACAGATGTCGGATTTCATCGAGATCTGGCCAAGTGCGTTGGGTGGCAAGAACTGGATGCCCATGAGCTTCGACCCGACGCGCCGCATCGCCTACTTCAACACCCTCAACATGGGGATGAAGGCCAAGTACGTGAAGCAGGAGCGCCCGGCCCAGCCCACCTGGTATCTGGGTATGGAAATCGGCGGCTTCGCGTTTCCTGAAGACGGCATGCGCGGCGCCCTGGTCGCCTGGGATCCGGTGGCGGGCAAGAAGCTGTGGGAGGCGCCGAGCAAGACGCCTTACTGGGCCGGCGTGTTGTCGACCGGAGGTGGCTTGGTATTCACGGGCGCGCAGACGGGCGAGTTCATGGCGTTCGACGCCCGCACGGGCAACAAACTGTGGCAATTCCAGACCGGGTCCGGCATCAGCGGGCTGCCCATCGTCTGGGAGCACAACGGCAAGCAGTACGTCACCGTGACGAGCGGCGCAGCGACTGTGTATGGCGCGTTCGCCGGCGATCCGGAGCTCGCCAACGTCGTGCCCGGCTCGTCGCTCTGGACCTTCGCACTGCCCGATTAAGTCCGCGAAATGTTGTTGAGGATCAAGGCGGGTGCAGCGTGCGTGGGAATGTGGCTGGCCTTGGGTTGGGTGACGGCAGTTGCTCAACCGGCGGACACGAAACCGTCGGTTGAGCGGGGCCGCCAGCTCTACCACAACTTTTGCGCGCGCTGTCACGGCATGAATATGGTGACCTCTGGGTCGGCCTTCTTCGACCTGCGCACGCTGACTCCGCAAGAGCACGATCGCTTCCAGCAGTCGGTCACGAAGGGCATTCGCGCGATGCCAGCGTGGGGCAACCTCAAGCCCGACGAAGTGGAGTCGCTGTGGCTGTTCGTCATCGCAGGGCGTTGATCCGCTTTCGCACTACAGTCAGCGCGTACACGATCTCGGAGGCGATTTGAAAAAGGCAGCGCTCGCAGCAGCGGCCGCCGCGGCCATGCAGGCTTCGGCACAAACCACAGCACCCGCTCAGGTACACACGTTGCCCCCTGTACTGGTGGTGACGCCGCAAGCCGGTGTCGCGCGGGACGCGCGCGATACGCCGGCCTCGGTGGACGTGATCGACGGCTCAGTCCTTAGAAACGCGCAGATGCAGGTGAACCTCTCCGAGACCTTGGTCCGGGTGCCGGGCCTCGTGGTGCAAAACCGCCAGAACTACGCGCAGGATCTGCAAATCTCCTCGCGCGGTTACGGCGCGCGTTCCACCTTCGGCGTGCGCGGCCTGCGGCTGTACTCCGATGGCATCCCGGCCAGCGCGCCCGATGGGCAGGGGCAGGTTTCGCACTTCGATCTGGCATCCGCGTCGCGCATCGAAGTGCTGCGCGGGCCGTTCTCGGCGCTCTACGGCAGTTCATCCGGCGGAGTGATCAGCGTGTTCACCGCCGACGGTGGACCCCAAACTGTTGCCGATGTTTCGGTTGCTCGGGGCAGTAACGGGCAGCAGCGTACAGGCATGAAACTCAGCGGCACCGAAGGCAAATTGCAATACAACTTGAGCGCCTCCCGATACGAAACCGATGGCTTGCGTGAGCACAGTGCGGCACGTCGCGACACGCTCAACGGCAAACTGCGCTACAACCTGAGCGATGACACGCGCTTGAGTGTCGTGCTCAATAGCGTTCGGATGCCCGATGTGCAGGATCCACTGGGGCTGACGCGCGCCGAGTTGCAGGCCAATCCGAACCAGGCTAGCCCGGTGGCGCTCACCTTCGACACCCGCAAGTCGGTGGATCAACAGCAGGCGGGGCTGATCCTGGAGCATCGGCTGGGCGGCGGGCAGTCGCTGCAAATTACCGGATACGCGGGCGAACGCGACACGCGGCAGTTCCAGGCGATTCCAGTCGCGACGCAAACGCCGCCATCGCACCCCGGAGGCGTGATCGACTTGGCGCGACGCTACCAGGGAATCGACGCACGCTGGGTCGACAAGACCCAGCTGTACGGTGGTGCGCTTACGCTCACGGCGGGGGTCTCGCTGGACCAGATGAAGGAAGGCCGCCGTGGTTTTCAGAATTTCGTCGGCCCCGCTCTTGGCGTGGAAGGCGCGCTGCGCCGTGACGAGAATAACAAGGTGCGCAGCTTTGACCAGTACCTGCAAGCACAGTGGGACGTGGCCGAACGCTGGAGCCTTTCTGCGGGTCTGCGCCACTCGCGCGTGACCTTCGATTCGCGCGACAAATACATCACCACCGGAAATCCCGACGACAGCGGCTCGGTCGCTTATGAGGCCACTACGCCCGTGGCTGGCGTGGTGTACCACTTGAATGACTCGGTGAATCTTTACGGCTCCGTTGGCCGTGGTTTCGAAACGCCGACCTTCAACGAGTTGTCCTATCGTCCGAGTGGCGGCACTGGCTTGAATTTCGCGCTGCAAAGTGCCACCAGCCGCCAGTGGGAGATGGGAGTCAAGGCCGCCCTTTCGCAACAGTGGCGTTTGAACGCAGCCTACTTCCAGGCGCGCACGTCCAACGAGATCGTGGTTCTGAGCAATTCCGGCGGGCGCAGCACGTTCCAGAATGCAGGCGCGACCAAGAGAAATGGCGTCGAAGCGGCATTGACCGGGCGCTGGGGCCAGGGCTGGTCGTCGTATCTCGCGGCCACCTACCTCGATGCGAGTTACAGCAGTGGTTTCCTCACATGCGTGGCTGCGCCGTGTGCGACGCCGACAACGCCCATACCGGCGGGCAATCGCATTCCCGGGGTGGCGCGTACGGTGCTCTTCGCGGAAGTCGCCTGGGCGCATCGACCCTGGGGCTTGGAGACGGCGCTCGAATGGCGGCAAGTCGGCAAGATCTATGTGGATGACCGGAACAGCGACGTCGCGCCGCGCGCCGGTATTTTCGGGCTGCGCGCTTCGCTGTCGCAAAAGATCGGCCGCTGGTCGATTTCGGAATTCGCGCGCGTGGACAATCTGGCCGGCAAACGTTATGCCGGCTCGGTGATTGTCAACGAGGCCAACCGGCGCTTCTTTGAGCCCGCACCTGAGCGAACCTGGACGCTGGGTGTCAATGCCGGCTACGCGTTCTAGGCCAGCTCTCGCATAGACAGCGATTTGCGCCAACTTACTTGGCACGCGCCTCGATCTCGGCCGTGCGCATGTCCACTGCTTCGCGCAGCGCCTTGCCCGGCTTGAAGTGGGGCACCCGCTTTTCCGGAATGTGCACGCTTTCGCCGGAGCGCGGGTTGCGGCCCATGCGCGGCGGGCGCCGGTTGATCGAGAAGCTGCCGAAACCCCGAATCTCGATGCGATGCCCGCGCACCAAGGCTTCGCTCATCGCGTCAAGAATGGTCTTGACGGCGTATTCCGCGTCGCGATGCGTGAGCTGGCTGAATCGCGCAGCCAGTTCTTCGACAAGATCAGATCGGGTCATGAGCCTGTGAGTCCGTCATTGCGGCTTAACCCGCAATCCATGCCGCCCCGGAGACCGTGTCGCCGGTGCAGCGTGGATGCCGGATCAAGTCCGGCATGACATCCTCTTATTGCTTGTCAGACGAATTGTCCAGCTTGGCCCGCAGCAATGCGCCCAGGCTGGTCGTGCCCGCGTTTTCGCGCGAGGACTGCTGGCTCAGGTTCTGCATCTGGCCTTGTTCGTCGGCCATGTCCTTGGCCTTGATTGACAGCTGGATGTTGCGGGTCTTGCGGTCGATGTTGACCACGACTGCATTGACCTCGTCGCCTTCCTTCAGCACGTTGCGGGCATCTTCCACGCGGTCGCGTGAGATTTCTGAAGCGCGCAGGTAGCCGATGATGTCCTGGCCCAGGTCGATCTCGGCGCCCTTCGGGTCGACAGTCTTGACCTTGCCTGACACGGCAGAACCCTTGTCGTGGATCGACACGAAAGTCGTGAAGGGATCCTGGTCCAGCTGCTTGATGCCCAGGCTGATGCGCTCGCGGTCCACGTCGACGGCCAGCACCAGAGCCTCGACTTCCTGGCCCTTCTTGTAGTTGCGCACGGCCGCTTCGCCGGTCTCGTTCCAGGACAGGTCGGACAGGTGCACCAGGCCGTCGATGCCGGCCGACAGGCCGACGAACACGCCGAAGTCGGTGATCGACTTGATCGGGCCCTTGACGCGGTCGCCGCGCTTGGTGTTCTGCGCGAATTCCTGCCACGGGTTGGCCTTGCACTGCTTCATGCC
>JBKJTX010000334.1:0-10025 GCA_046590315.1 Ramlibacter sp.
CGGAGCTCCGGGCAGATAGACCAGCCACTCGGCCAGAAGCTCCGGCCGGAAGAAAGCAAAGACGCTTCGGGCGCGCGGCTGCGGGTCCAGTCCGTTGGTGAAGTGAGTTTCGACGCCCGTCGATTCAAACAGGAAAGGCAGTGGCCGCTGCCACGCAGGCAAGCTTGCCGGCAAGCCTTGGGCGTATCGCCCGGATTGCGTTTCCACGCCGGTCAATGTGGCGCCCTGCTTCTTGGCCTCGATCACCCCGCAAGCCTTGCCGTCCACGTAGAGCAGGTAATCCGCAAAGCCGAAGCCGGCGTTCAGCGGAAACTCTCGCAGCGCGACGCCCCGACTGGCGTGGATGTTGGCCGCCGTGACGTCTTGAACGGCCCAGCCCGCAGCATTCAACAGTGCGTCGATGATCAGCCGCGCACGCGCTTCTGGACTTGTGGCCATGATTCTCCCCATTGTAGGAGAGGTGTAACAATGCCTTGGTATCCGGCGCAGCTCACCATTCTCAATTCCTATCGATTCAGCCGCAAACTGAATTGGACAGAGATTGCTCGCACATCTCATGATGAGGCTGCGGCACAATGGCTGCGCCCACAAACACGGAGACAAGACATGCGATCCTTTCTTCGAATCGCCGGCGCGCTCGCCCTGGCTTTTGCTCCGGCCGCTTTCGCCCAGGGCTATCCCGCCGGTCCGGTCACGCTCGTTGTGCCCTTCGCGGCCGGGAGCGGCACCGACGCTGTGGCCCGCACCGTCGCGCAGAAGCTTTCGGAGCGGCTCAAGCAACCCGTGCTCATCGACAACAAGCCCGGCGCCAGCGCGCAGCTGGCCGCCCAGTACGTGGCCAAGGCCAAGCCGGACGGCTACACGCTGTTCATGACAACCAACACGTCCCATTCGGCCAACCCCAGCCTGTACTTGAACCTGCGCTACGACCCGATCAAGGATTTCACGCCCATCACGCGCGTGGGTGAGTTGCCCTTCGCACTGGCGGTGCATCCCAGCGTGCCGGCGAGGACCATGAAGGAGCTGATCGACTACGCCAAAGCCAATCCGGCCAAGCTTTCCTACGCCACGCCTAACAGCACTTCGCTGGTGGCCATGGAGCAGATCAAGAACATCTCGGGCGTGTTCATCGTTCCGATTCCCTACCGGTCAAGTCCGCAGGCGATGACCGACCTGGTGAGCGGCGTGGTGCAGGTCTACGTGGTCGATTTCGGCTCGGGTATGAGCATGCTCAAGAGCGACCGCATCCGCCCGCTGGGCGTGACCACTGCCAAGCCCTCCCGCATCCTGCCGGGCGTCCCCCCGATCGGCGCCACGATCAAAGGCTTCGACCTGACATCGTGGAACGGCGTTTTTGGCCCCGCCGGCGTGCCCCGCCCCATCGTCGACCGACTCAACGCCGACCTGCAAGAGGTGCTCGCCGACAAGGAGGTGCAGGACAAGCTGGGAGGTATCGGTTTTGAGGTCTGGCCAACCAAGACCCCCGAAGAATTCACCAAGTACGTCGCCGACCAGCTCAAGCACTGGACCATGCTGATCAAGCAGGCCGGCGTCAAACCCGAGTAACGCCTTCAGGCCTGCGCCACCGGATTGACTTCCCAGTGCTGCAGCACGCGGTCGTGGTTGTCCACACTCTCCAGTCGCACGCGGAAGCCCCACAGCCGGGCGACGTGCTTAACGACTTCTTCGGCGCCGTTGTCAAGCGGCCGGTCGTTGTGCCGCACATGCCGCAGCGTCAGCGACCGGTCGCCGCGCAGATTCACGTTCCACACCTGGATGTTGGGCTCGCGCCAGTTGAGGTCATGCTGGCGTGAGAGTGACTCGCGCACTCGGCGGTAGCCGGCGTCGTCGTGAATTGCCGCGACCTCCAGCTCTTTCTGCGTCGAGTCGTCGACGATAGAGAAGAGCCGCAACTCGCGCATCATTCGCGGCGACAGATACTGCCCGATGAAGCTCTCGTCCTTGAAGTGGCGCATGGCGTAGTCCAGGGTCTTGCGCCAATCGGTCCCGGCGATGTCCGGGAACCACTGCTTGTCTTCCTCGGTCGGGTCTTCGCACATGCGGCGAATGTCGCAAAACATGTTGAAGCCGAGCGCGTAAGGATTGATGCCGCTGTACGCGGGATGACCCACCGGCGGCTGGAACACCACGTTGGTGTGCGAGGAGAGGATCTCGATCATGTAGCCTTCGGTCAGCAACCCCTGGTCGTACATGTCGTTCAGCAGCGTGTAGTGCCAGAAGGTCGCCCAACCCTCGTTCATCACCTGGGTCTGGCGCTGCGGATAGAAGTACTGCGCGACTTTCCGCACGATGCGCACGACCTCGCGCTGCCACGGCTCCAACAGGGGCGCGTTCTTCTCGAAGAAGTACAGCAGGTTCTCCTGGGGTTCCTCAGGAAAGCGCCGCATTTCCTTCTTGGACTGCTTGCCGGCCGTCTTCGGTAGCGTTCGCCACAGGTCGTTCACTTGCTGCTGCAGATAGGCTTCGCGGTCCTTGCGGCGGACCTCTTCTTCGACCATTGAAATCTTTTGCGGACGGCGGTAGCGGTCCACGCCGTAATGCATCAACGCGTGGCACGCATCCAGCACCTCTTCTACGGAGTCGACACCATGACGCTCCTCGCACTCGCTGATATACGCCTTGGCATACACCAGGTAGTCCACGATGGAACTCGCGTCGGTCCACATGCGGAACAGGTAATTGCCCTTGAAGAACGAGTTGTGGCCGAAGCAAGCGTGCGCCATCACCAAAGCCTGCATCGGCATGGTGTTCTCTTCCATGAGGTACGCAATGCACGGATCGGAATTGATGACGATCTCGTAGGCCAGGCCCATGTGGCCGCGCCGGTAGTTCTTTTCGCTCGAGATGAATTGCTTGCCGAACGACCAGTGACGGTAGTTCACCGGCATGCCAACCGACGCATAGGCGTCGAGCATCTGCTCGGCCGAGATCAGCTCGAGCTGCACCGGATAAGTGTCCAGCCCGAAACTGTGCGCCGTCTTCTTGATGGCGTCGAAATATCGCTCGATAAGCTCGAATGTCCAGTCGGAGGGACTGGGCAGCCGCTTGCTGGAAACCTGGAGTTCGTCGCTGATCACGTTACTGCCCCACCGTACTTTTCTTGAACAGGTCGCGGAACACCGGGAAGATCTGCGCCGGCGTGACGATCTTCTGCATGGCAAAGTGCGTATTGGCGTCGCGCACGCGCGTGTACTCTTCCCACAGGTTCTGGTCCTCGTCCGCCACCTGGACGTAAGCAAAATAGCGGCACAAAGGCAGCAACTTGCTGTCGAGCAGCTCGCGGCATTTGGAAGAATCCTGCTGCCAGTTGTCTCCGTCCGATGCCTGGGCACCGTAGATGTTCCACTCGGACCCCATGTAGCGCTCGCGAATGATCTCGTGCATCAAGGTAAGTGCGCTCGAAACGACCGTGCCGCCGCTCTCTGTGGCATGAAAAAACTCGTCCTCCGTCACTTCCGCCGCCTGGGTATGGTGGCGAATGAAAATCACGTCCGTCTGCTGGTAGTGGCGCGAGAGAAACAGGTAGAGCAGGATGAAGAAACGCTTGGCGAGGTCCTTGCGCGCCTCGTCCATCGAGCCTGACACGTCCATGAGGCAGAACATCGCCGCCTTGCTGGTGGGCAGCGGCTCGCGCACGCGGTTGCGATAACGCAGGTCGAACGGATCGAGGAACGGCACGCGCTTCAGGCGCTGGCGCAGCGCTTCGATCTCCGCTTGCAGCGCCGCGATCTGCGTGCCCGGTGCGTCAGCGTCCTGCAGCTGCTCCAATCGCAACTCGAGTTCGCGAAGCTCGACCCGAACGTCGCCGCCCATTGCGATCCGGCGGCCCAGCGCGACGCGCATGGACCGCACCACGTGCAGACTCGTCGGATTGCCTTCGGAGATGAAGCCGGCGCGCCGGGACTTCCATTCGGGCGCGTCGGCCAACAATTGCGTGCGAATCAACCGGGGCAGCGCCAGGTCGTCGAAGAAGTAGTTCATGAACTCTTCTCGCGTGATCCGGAAGACGAAGTCGTCCTCGCCCTGGCCGTCCTGTGAAGCACCGTTGCCGCCGCTGCCACCCGCCCCGCCTTGGGGCCGCGCGATGCGGTCGCCGCGGACGAACTCCTTGTTGCCCGGATGCACCATCTCGCGGCTGCCACCCGGACCATGGCTGAATACCGGCTCGGACACATCACGCTTGGGCAGCGTGATGTCCGTACCTTCTTCGATGCCCTTGATGCTGCGGTCGCCGACCGCTTGCCGCACGGCATCGCGAATCTGGTCGCGGTAGCGGCGCAGGAACCGCTCTCGGTTACCGATCGACTTGTTCTTTCCGGACAGGCGCCGGTCAATCACCTGATGCAGCATGGACCTGTCGGGCTTGGGGGTGGGGGACACTTCGGTCGCCTTCGCTCCAGCGCGGGGTTACGAACTCTTGCGCACGCGCAGGTACCACTCGCACAGCAGGCGCACCTGCCGGTGGGTGTAGCCTTTCTCGACCATCCGGTTCACGAAGTCCTCATGCTTCTTCTGCTCGTCGGCGCTGGCCTTCGCGTTGAAGCTGATGACCGGAAGCAGATCCTCGGTGTTGGAGAACATCTTCTTCTCGATCACCGTGCGCAGCTTCTCGTAGCTGGTCCACACCGGGTTCTTGCCGGCGTTATTGGCTCGCGCGCGCAGCACGAAGTTCACGATCTCATTGCGGAAGTCCTTCGGGTTCGACAGGCCCGCCGGCTTTTCGATCTTCTCCAATTCGGCGTTGAGCGCGCCGCGGTCGAAAATCTCGCCGGTATCCGTGTCGCGAAACTCCTGATCCTGGATCCAGAAGTCGGCGTACGTGACGTAGCGGTCAAAAATGTTCTGGCCGTACTCGGAATAGGACTCCAGGTACGCCGTCTGAATTTCCTTGCCGATGAACTCGGCGTAGCGGGCCGAAAGGTGCTCCTTGATATACGAAAGGTATTTCTGCTCGACTTCCGATGCGAACTGTTCACGCTCGATCTGCTGCTCCAGCACGTACATCAGGTGCACCGGGTTCGCGGCGATCTCGGCAGGGTCGAAGTTGAACACCTTCGACAGGATCTTGAACGCGAAGCGCGTCGAGACGCCCGCCATGCCTTCGTCGACGCCGGCGTAGTCGCGGTACTCCTGGTAGCTTTTCGCCTTGGGGTCCGTGTCTTTCAGGTTCTCGCCGTCGTAGATCTGCATCTTGGAAAAGATGCTCGAATTTTCCGGCTCCTTCAGGCGCGTAAGCACTGAGAACTGCGCCATCATTTTCAACGTGCCCGGCGCGCATACGGCGTCCTTGAGCGACGAATTGCGGATGAGCTTGTCGTAGATCTTCACTTCCTCCATCACGCGCAGGCAATAAGGCACCTTGACAATGTAGATTCGATCAAGGAAAGCTTCGTTATTCTTGTTGTTCTTGAAGGCCTTCCATTCGCTCTCGTTGCTGTGCGCCATGACGATGCCGTCAAAGGGAATGGCGCCGAAGCCTTCGGTGCCCTTGAAGTTCCCTTCCTGCGTGGCAGTGAGCAGTGGGTGCAGCACCTTGATGGGCGCCTTGAACATTTCCACGAATTCGAGCAGGCCCTGGTTGGCCAGGCACAGGCCTCCCGAGTAGCTGTATGCGTCCGGGTCGTCCTGTGCGAAGGTTTCGAGTTTGCGGATGTCGATCTTTCCGACCAGCGAGGAAATGTCCTGGTTGTTCTCGTCGCCCGGCTCGGTTTTGGCGATGCCGCATTGCTTCAGGATGGACGGAAAGCGCTTGACCACCTTGAACTTTCGGATGTCGCCGCCGAACTCTTCCAGGCGCTTGACGGCCCAGGGCGACATCACCCGCTGCAGATAGCGATGCGCGATGCCGTACTGCTGCAGCATGAGCGGCGCATCTTCGGCGTTGTTGAACAAGCCCAGGGGCGATTCGTTGACGGGAGAACCCTTCAGCGCGTAAAACGGCACCTGCTCCATGAGGAGCTTCAAGCGCTCGGCGATCGACGACTTGCCGCCGCCTACGGGCCCCAGCAGATACAAAATCTGTTTCTTTTCTTCGAGTCCCTGCGCCGCATGGCGGAAGCAGGACACCACCTGCTCAATTGGTTCCTCGAGGCCGTAGAAATCCTTGAAGGCCGGGTAGATGCGAACCATCTTGTTGCCAAAGATGCGGGACAGCCGCTGGTCGTGGCGCGTGTCAATGATCTCGGGCTCGCCGATCGCGGCGAGCATCCGCTCGGCTGCGGTGGCATACGCCATCGTTTCGCGTTTGCAGAGATCGAGGTACTCCTCGAGTGTCAATTCTTCTTCGCGGGTTTGCTCGTAACGCGCGAGAAAATTGCGAACTACATCCATGTAACCTCCTTGAGGTGCGTTGTTGGCATCGCTGCTTCGTACAACCCTGGTTGCCCCACTTTAGCGTATGGCCGAGTGTGTGAAAAAACATCTGGTGTAAGTAAAACTCTGAGTTCACTGTAGGTGAACGGTAGATAAAAACAAGAGGCGCGGGTTCCTAGGGGAAAGCGCTTGTGGACATCGTGCATTTGTGCGCCGTTTGCTGCAGCACGTGTGCAAAATCGAATCTCGAAAGACGCGCGCCAAGTGCGCGAGGCGCAGCGCGGGCGTCAGGTCCGACCGAGTGTGAAGAAAAAGGTTGCCCCTTGCTCCGGCGCGGCCTCGGCCCAGATGCGCCCGCTGTGCCGGGCGATCACTTTGTGCACGATCGCGAGACCAATTCCGGTGCCATCGAAATCGGCCGACGAATGCATGCGCTGGAAAGCCTCGAACATGCGGCTCGCATAAGCCATGTCGAAACCTGCGCCGTTGTCGCGCACGAAATACATCATGCCGGTGTCGTGAGCGCAACTCCCGACCTCGATCAGAGCGCACTCGCGGCGGGCGGTGAACTTCCACGCATTGCCCACAAGGTTGCCTATGACCTGCGACAACAGCCTTGGATCGCCGCGAGCCGGGAGCGTTGCTGCGATTCGAACTTCGACGTTTCGATCCGGCGCGCGCTCGCGACATGAGCCGACGGCCGCGCGCGCCAGCGCCGCAAGATCGACCTCCTCGTCGCGCACGCTGGCCCGCGAAAGGTTGGCAAGCGCGAGCAGCCCGTCCGTCAACTCCCCCATCTGCCGGACGCCGCCGCGGATGCGGCTCAGGTAGTGGCGCTCGCGCTCGGCGAGCGCGTCGCCGGCCGCCTGCTCCAGCATCATGCTGAAGCCGTCGATCGAGCCCAGTGGCGCCCGCAGGTCATGGGCGATGGAGTACGAGAATGCCTCGAGCTCCTTGTTCGCCGCCTCCAGTTGGACCGTCCGCTCCTTGACGCGCTCCTCCAGCTCGGCATTGAGTCGCAGAATTTCGCGTTGCGCGGCGTTGCGCTCGGTCACGTCCTTGGCGTACACCGCGAGGCCTTGCTCGGAAGGGTACGCCTTGATTTGCGCCCAAACGTTGGAAGGCGGGTAGAACGCCTCGAACTGGACGGCGACGTTTTCCTCCATGGCGCGGCGGTATTGTTTAAAAAATTCAGAACCGTGGAGAGCCGGAAAGGCCTTCCACATTTGCACGCCGATCAACTCCTCGCGACTACGCTTGAGCGTGCGCTCGGCCTCCGCGTTGACATAAGTGAAGCGCCATTTGCGATCGATCGTGAAAAACGCATCCGTGATGCTTTCCAGCGTCGTCGTCAGCTGCTCGGCCACTTGCCGCGACTGCTCGGCGGCCTGCTTTGCTTCCGAGATGTCCTGGCCCGCCCCCTGTATGCGCCGCACCCGCCCTTTAGCATCCCATTCGGCTTCGCCGATCACGCGCACCCAGATGCAGCGCCCCTTGGCGGTAATCAGTTGCGCTTCCACGTCGAACGGGCTGCCGTCCTTCAAGCAAGCTTTAAAGATACTGCGCATCGTGGACCGGTATTGCGGCGCGAAGAAGGCGACGGACTGCTCGAAGGTCGGACAGAACCCCTGCTTTACTTCGTGGATCGCACAAACTTCCTGCGACCAGTTGACGTGCGGCTTGCCCACCTCGTATTCCCATGCGCCCAAGCGGCCGATCTGCGCCGCCATATGCATCATGGCTTGCGTGTCGTGCAGCCGCTGCTCCGCCAGCTTGCGTGCGGTGATGTCGCGCGCCGTTCCACGGTATCCCGTAAAGCGCCCGCCTGCATCGAACACCGGTTCGCCGCTGCACGAAATGTAGCGCGTCGATTCGCCGTCCCGTTGCAGGATCAACTCGAAGTCATGGAAAGGCAGATGTGATTCGAGCACCGCGCGATGCTGGTCCCAGCTCATGCCCAGCGGCATGTAGCCTTGCACCTCCCAGCGACACCGGCCGACGGCGGAATATTTTCCCGAGCCCCACTGCCCAGCGTTCTGGTTGCCCGAAAACAGCGTGAAGCGAAAGCGCTCGTCCTGCTCCCAGTACCAATCGGACGAAAGCATTGTCAGACTGCGAAAGCGCGCCTCGCTCTGACGCAGCGCCGCCTCGGACTGCTTGCGCTCGGTAATGTCCTGCACCTGCGAGATGAAGTGCAGCGGTTGGCCTTCCCCATCGCGCACCAGCGTGCAGGTCAGGTGGCCCCATACGATGCGGCCGTCGCGGTGGACGTAACGCTTCTGGCGCTCATAGCTGTCCTGGCTGCCGGCCAGGCAAAGCCCGCGCTCGCGCAAGTCTGCGGCCACATCGTCCGGGTGCGTGATGTCGTGCACCGTTCGGGCGAGCATCTCCCGCTCGGTGTAGCCCAACATTCGGCAGAAGGCGCGATTGACCCGCAGGCGCCGCGAATCGGGCGCCAGCAGGGCCATCCCGATGGGAGCGTTTTCGAACGCGCTGGTGAATAGCTTTTCGCCAGACTCGCGAAAGCCGGAAGCGGCGTCGGGATGCAACTCTTCGATGTGCGACACAACCTCCGACGGTCGACGCTTCATGGCTGCGGACACCCAAGGCATGGCAACACCGTTGTCTCCAAACGTAACTGGAGTATCGGACAGGGCTGCCGGCGGAGCTTAGGGAATTTGCTTAACCCCTTAAGCCAAATACTCGTTTTGCCCCACGGCGAAACAGGGCCGCGCGAGAATGTCCCCGTCGTTTCAACGCAGCAAGGGAGAGAATGCCAGCCAGTCCGCCCAAGAGCGGTGCCCGGCTCACTGCCGTGCACGATCTGGAGACGCTCGAGGCCGCGCGCGCTGCGATGCGCGAGCAGGCGCGGATGCTCGACCATGCGCGCGATGCCATCGTGATGCATGACCTGGACCGTACCATCAAATACTGGAACATGGGCGCCCAGCGCATATTTGGCTACTCGCGGGAGCAAGCCCTCGGGCGTACCTTCGCCGCGTTGATGGGACCCAGTGCCACCCTTTCGGCTGCAGCCAATGCGGAGCTGATGGAGAAAGGCGAATGGGTTGGGCACCTCGAGTGCGTCGATGCGAGCGGCCAGATGATCAGCGTGGAGCGACACTGCGCGCTGATGCGCGACGAAGCAGGACGCCCCGCCGCCGTGTTGTCTACCAGCACCGACGTCACCGAGCGGCGCCGTGCCGAGAAAGAGATCGTGCTGTTGAACAACGTGCTGGAGCAGCGCATTCGCAAGCGGACGGCCGAGCTGGAGGAAAGTAACGAAGACCTGCGCGATTTCGCGTACTCGCTTGCCCACGACCTGCGCGCGCCACTGGCATCGATCGACGGATTCAGCGCGCAGCTCGAGCTGCGCCTGGGCGATCAGCTGGACGAGAAGAGCCGGCACTACGTTCATCGCGTGCGCGCCGGCGTCAAGGTGATGGGAGACTTCACTGATGCGTTGCTGGGGCTGGCCGACCTGTCCAATACGCAGTTGTTGCACCAAAGTGTTGACCTGTCCGCGGTGGCGCGCGGCATCTGCGAGCGGCTGCACGAACACGAATCGCAACGACGCGTCACAGTCCATATCGAAGACACTCCGCGCGCCAAGGGCGACATACGGCTCTTGACCGACGTCATGGAAAACCTGCTGGGCAATGCCTGGAAGTTCACCTCCAAGATGCCGCACG